>NZ_JBYTBB010000009.1:0-102581 GCF_058788755.1 Lysinibacillus sp. FW301-JW8 | reverse complement strand
ACAGATGAGACCCTGGAGCGAACGCGAGTGAAGCGGCTCATCGGACGCCCCCAGGAAAGCACTCAGTCGGAACGAAGATCAACCCCTCGTTTTGAAAAAGGGCTATATTTTTTTATTTGTCACCTTGATTTCATTGACATAATAGTATTTCAACAACATGAGGATTTCATAAAAATGAAGTCCTTTTTTTATTTCCCAGAATATATCTAAGGTAATTCATGAATTTCACATTATCTCATTGGTTCATTATTCACTTGCACAACGTATTTATATCATATAAACTACTAAAAATTATTATTATTTATACCTTTCTTAATATAAATACCATTAGAAATATTCTGATTTAATTTAAGATAAATATTATAATGGTATGTAAGAGGTGAGTTCAATGCGTTTAGAAGTGAATCAAAAATTAGATTTAAAACTAGCTATGACAAAACAATTGAGACAAGCAATAGAGCTATTACAAATGCCTTCAGATGAGCTCGAAACATTTCTTATAGAACAATCACTTTCAAATCCCTTAATTGAAGTGAAAGATAGCTATCACTTTAAGGAAGGTTATCATACAAGCAAATATACGAATCTACCCGAAAACAATGCGGAGTACAGGATATCAAATGTAGATCACCTTTTAAGTGAAATTCGTTTAACTTATCATTCATCTGAAGACTATCAGCTTCTTCAACAACTTATTCTGAATTTAAATGAATTTGGTTATTTACCAAATGCGACTCAGTTATTTTCGCAGTCACAATATAATCACGCTCTACAGCTTCTGAAAAATTTAGATTATGTAGGCGTGGGAGCTACAAATTTAAAGCATTGTTTACTGTTACAACTAGAAGCTTTCTATCCTGATGAATTATTTGCTAAAGAAATTATCCAACATCACTTAGAAAAATTAGCGGATCGTAAATGGAATGATATAAAAAAATGTTTACAGATAGATGAAGAAGAACTGAAATATACTATAAATATTATAAAATCATTAAACCCAAAGCCTTTTAAACCCGATTATTCTAGTATTTCTGAAGTTATTCGTCCTGATATAATAATTGACATTAAAGATGATTTCATTACTTACGCTTTAAGTAACTGGTTCTCGCCTTCTATTTCTATGACAAAAATAGAGTCGATGTACTTATCCGCAGAAGAACAAAAACAAATGAATAAATGGGAAAAGGATTTCAACTGGTTATCTCAATCTCTTGAACAACGAAGAGAGACAATGATCGCTATAATGGAGTACTTAATACGAGAACAATTGGAAGCCCTAAAAAATGGACTTCATTTTATAAAACCAATGACTCTTAAAGATATTTCAGTAGCTATTGATCGTCATGAATCTACTGTTAGTAGAGCAACGATGAACAAATATATTCAGGCACCTTGGGGAACTTTCTTAATGAAGAATTTATTTTCATCTAAGGTCACGACTCATTCTGGGGAAGATATTTCTAAGGAAAAAATAAAAACACAAATTCTTGAACTTGTAAAAAATGAAAATAAGAAAAAACCTTTATCCGACAACAAAATACTAGAGCTCATTTGCAGCCAAGAAGAAGTTGAGTTATCTAGAAGAACTATCGCTAAATACCGAGATGAATTAAATATCCCCTCATCCTCTAAACGAAAAGAATTGTAGACGCAATAAAAGGTGAAGAGAACCGTTAAGCTCTTCTTCACCTTTTGATATATTTAAAGGGGAATTTTTTTAATGATGATCATTATTTTTTCGTTAAATTTTCCATCTTCTTGTAATCTATATCTTTCTGGAACCACATTTTTATTGCCTTGTGATTTTGCATAACTAGCATAGTCATACCATTTTGTATACGGGCCCCTAAATTATTAGCTTGCTTAAGAAATGCTGTATATTGGGGATTATAAATGACATCCGAAACAATTGCATTTTCTTTTAGCTGTACAATATTTAAAGGCATCGCATCTGTATGTGGCCACATACCTATAGGGGTAGTTTGAATGATAACATCATATTTAAGTGTTTGCTGTTCAGCTTCTTCATAGGATAAGACCCTAACATTCGGCCTATCTATCATATTCTTCACCTTATCTACAGTTCGGTTTGTTATATCAATTTCAACATCTTCAAATTGCAGGAGCTCAAAGTAGATAGATTTAGCTACTCCTCCAAATCCTATCAAAAGAATTTTCATTCCATTCAAATTTGATAGGTTAAACTCTTGTAAAAGTCCTGCTAACCACGCTTGACCATCAAAATTATATCCAATAAGCTTACCGTTCACTGCTTGGATAATGTTCACAACACCTGTATTTTTAGCAGTAATATCTAATTCATCAATATATGACAGCACTTTCTCCTTATAGGGAATTGTGATAATTAATCCCCCTTCACGACTGGATCTTAATTGCATCATTATATTGTTTAATCCATCATCCTCCACTTCAAATTTTTGAAACGAGGCTTGAATATTATTCTCTTTATAGGTTTCATTTTGCAATAAAGGCGAAAGCGAGTGCTCTAAGGGGTTTCCCAAAATACCATAGACTTGAATAAGTATCACCCTCTCTATTGTTATTGATTCCAAATAACTAGCTTTAACTCTGTCATTTCTTCTATAGCATATTTTACACCCTCGCGACAGTTACCACTTTCTTTCACACCTCCATACGGCATATGGTCTACCCTAAATGTTGGAATGTCATTGATAACTACTCCACCTACTTCTAATAGATGCATGGCTTTTGAAGCGTTTTGAATATCATTTGTAAAAATACCAGCTTGTAATCCAAACCTGGAATCATTTATTGCATCAATAGCTTGTTGAACGGCACTAATTTTATTTACTGTCACGATTGGCGCAAAGACTTCTTGGCATGATACTTTTGATGTCGAAGGTACTTCAGCTAAAATAGTAGGTTTTAAAATATTTGCTTCTACTTGGCCCCCACTAATTAATTTTGCTCCGTCTGCTATTGCCTCATCAATCCAGCTTAGTGCTCGATTATTGTCCTCTAAACTAATCAGCGTCGAAATATCTGTTGTTATATTCAGCGGATCGCCCAATATCAATTTCTCAGCCTTTTCTTTAAACTTTTGCAAAAATTCTTCTGCTACACTTTCATGCACATAAATGCGTTGTAATGAAATGCAAATTTGTCCTTGATTTGAAAATGCCCCAACCACACATTTATCAGTTATTACATCAATATCCGTATGTTGATCGATGATTAATCCTGCATTCGATCCTAGTTCTAGGGAGACTTTCTTCAGTCCAGCACGTTGTTTTATACCTAATCCAACACCTGGACTTCCCGTAAACGTAACCATCTTTACTTTTTCACTTTCTACCAATACATCTCCAACTGTTCTTCCACTCCCAGTTATCAAATTAAATGCGCCTTTAGGTAAATCTGTTTGACTTAATAATTCCGCTAAAAATATGGATGATAACGGTGTTTGGGAAGCTGGTTTTAGAACAACTGTATTACCTGCTGCAATTGCTGGACCTAATTTATGTGCGACTAAATTCATCGGGAAATTAAAAGGCGTAATAGCTGCCACCACTCCTAATGGTTCACGAATTGTTAATCCGATTTTATTCACGCCATTTTTGGCAGCATTGATTGGTAGAACTTCACCGTAAATTCGTTTTGCCTCTTCTGCCGCGAATTTATAAGTTTCTATTGTTCGTTCTACTTCGCCTATGGCAAATTTCAAAGGCTTCGCAGATTCTAATGAAATAATCTCAGCGGCTTTATCTTTATTAGCAATTAATAGATTTACTAACTGTTCTAATATATTTGAGCGCTCATACGCTGTTAGATTTCTCATTACTTTAAATGCTTCCTGCGCTGCATCGATTGCCTCTTCCACCTGCTCAGTTGAAGCCTGGGCGATATGTGCAATCGTTTGTTGTGAATAAGGTGACTTTAATTCGCTATATATTTCACTTTCTCTCCATTGTCCATCAATATATAAATTTTTTCTCATCGTGATAAAACACCTCCATCGACTGGGATTAAAATACCTGTAACATAATCAGATGCTTTGGTAGCCAAAAACATAGCTGTTCCTACAATATCTTGAGGATCACCCCATTTTTTAGATGGAATCCGATCCTCAAATTCTTTTTTACGTACTGAATCCTGTAAAATATCGGAATTCATATCTGTCAAAATATACCCTGGGGCAATGGCATTTACTTGAATCCCATATTGAGCCCATTCATTAGATAATGATTTTGTTAATTGTAGTACTGCTCCCTTACTTGCTGAATAAGGTGAAGAATTGTACGCCCCAACAATGGATACAATTGAGCTTAGATTAATAATTTTACCTTGTCCAAATTTCTTCATTTCGACTGCAGCTAATCGACTTAATTCAAATAAAGATAGGACATTTAAGTTAAATATTTTTTGCCATGTATCTAATGGTACATCCACCGCTGGACTACGTTTAATAATGCCTGCGCAGTTGATAAGAACATCTACTTTTCCATCTAATAGCTCTAAAGCTTGTTTAAAATATAGTTTTATTTTCTCGACTTCCATTAAGTCACACTTAATATAGCCAACATTTAAAGAGTTAAGTGACGCTACTTTATCAGAAATATCTAGAACGACAATTTCAGCTCCAGCCTGCTTAAAGGCCTTAACAAATTCGTGGCCAATTCCTTGAGCCCCACCGGTTACAATTATTTTTTTTCCTTTTAGATTAAAAAGTTCAGTGATGTCTGTCATGTTAATGAACCCCTTTACCAATACTTAAATTAGCTACTTCCATAAATATTTCAGACAGTGATGGGTGTGGTTGAATCATCTCAGCCATTTCATACACGGTACCTTCAAGACTCATATATGCTGATCCCTGTCCAATTAATTCTGTTACATATGGACCTACCATACACATACCAAAAATTTCACCATATTTAGAATCTGTGAATACTTTGACAAAGCCATCTTTTTTTCCTAGCGTCTGAGCTTTTCCATTTCCAAAAAGATTATATTTAGTAACTGTGTAATCAATACCTTTACTTTTTAAGTCATTTTCTGATTGACCAATACTTGCAATTTGTAAATTTGTATAAATGCATCGTGGCACGATAGAATAATCCATTTTCTTTTGATTGCCTAAAATATTCTCAATGACCGTTAACCCTTCTGCACTTGCAACGTGAGCAAGCTGGTATCCGCCTATTACATCTCCGACCGCATAAATATTTGAAATATTTGTTTGTAAATAGTCGTTAACTTTAATAAATGCTCCATTATATGCTAGATCTAATTGCTTGGTCGCAGAATCGTTAGGTGTTCGCCCTACTGCGATAAGTAGCTCTTCTGAAGAAATGACATCTTTCTCTCCTGATTTCTTCTCAACCACTAGCATCTTTAATCCATTTTCTTCACTTACACTTGTTAAGAGATGTTCTGTTAAAATAGTAATTCCTTTATCGTGAAGCTTTTTGTGTAAAGCTTTTGAGGCTTCCTCATCCTCCATAGCAATAATTCTGTTGCTATATTCAATAATAGTCACTTTCGATCCTAAACTGCTAAATACATCTGCTAGCTCTACGCCTATTACCCCACCACCAACAATCGTCATAGATTTCGGTAATGTTTTAAGATCAAAAATTGTATCTGTTGTATGATATTGCACATTCTCTAAGCCTTCTACTTTCGGAATAAGTGGACGGCTTCCTGTTGCAATAATAATATTTTTTGTTGAAAGAGTAGTCTTTTCATTATTTGAAATGACTTCAACCTCTTGAGAGTTTTTTATTAATCCTAATCCATTAAATACTTCTATTTTTCTAGCCTTTAATAAAGATTGGATACCCATTCTTAAATTATTAAGGACAGAATTTTTGTAGGAAACCATACCCTCCATCGAAAATTCTACGCCTTTTACTAAAATCCCACGTTGCTTTCCTTGCTCAATTTCTTCTAGTATTTCTGCATTTTTTAGATAGGTTTTTGATGGGATACAGCCTTGATTCAGGCAAGTTCCACCAAGCTGCCCAACCTCTATAAGCGCAACCCTTAGTCCCTCACTAGCCCCCCTCAATGCAGCAACATATCCCCCGGGACCTCCACCAATTATGATTACATCAAATGTTGTCATTATTCTCACCTCGATTTATACAAGCATTCTAAATGGATGTTCTAGATTTTCTTTCAAGTCCGTCATAAACTGAGCAGCCGGCGCTCCGTCAATTACCCGATGATCAAACGATAGTGATAA
Source organism: Lysinibacillus sp. FW301-JW8 (assembly GCF_058788755.1). Classification (NCBI taxonomy): domain Bacteria; kingdom Bacillati; phylum Bacillota; class Bacilli; order Caryophanales; family Bacillaceae; genus Lysinibacillus; species Lysinibacillus sp. FW301-JW8. The sequence continues at coordinate 96,352 of NZ_JBYTBB010000009.1, read as the reverse complement.
TTGCATCATTGAATTTATAACTACCTCATCATTTTTTACAATTGGCTTTTCTACAATTCTTCCTACACCTAAAATTGCTGACTGTGGCTGATTAATAATTGGTGTAAATGAATCAACAGCATACATACCTAGATTACTAATCGTAAAAGTACCATTTTCAAAATACTCTGGACTTAATTTTCCATTCTTTATGTTTGAAACTATTTCCTTACTTCTTTTTACAATCTCCGCTAAGCCTATTTGATCTGTATTTTCAATTACCGGTACTACTAAACCTTCATCTAGGGAAACAGCAAATCCAATATTGACCTCTTCATAAAAATGAATTTCGTTATTCTGTAATGAAATATTTAATGCTTTGTTTTTAGATAATGTATGTGCAACTGCTTTAACAATTAAATCGTTAAAGGATAATCGATATCCTGTTTCTTTCTCAATGACAGGTAGTAATTGTTTACGCAGAATTACACATTCCGTCATATTGATTTCTGTTGTCAATGTTACATGCGGTGCAGTGTAATAGCTTTCGCTCATTCGCTCTGCAATTACTTTTCTCATGCCTTTTAACGGTACTTTTGTCAGCAGTGTAGATTCTCTCTCTTGTGCTGATGTTGTCTTAGTAACAGCAGACAAGACATCCTTTTTCGTTATTTTACCGTGCTGTCCTGAGCCAATTAAATCTTTATCATCTATCTTTAGATCCTGAACCATCTTTTGTGCCAATGGCGTGATTTTAGATATATCTTGTTGTAAGTAATTTTCGACATCCTGTTTTTGTACGCGACTATTCGGACCTGTTCCAGATACAAGAGAAAGGTCAACCCCATTGTCTTTTGCAATCTTGTTGGCAGCAGGTGTTTTTCGCACTTTTTCTTGCTCATTGACTTCTTCCAATTTATTATCTTTAGATTCTGAGAAGTTTTTAGTTTGTTCTATAGCCTCATTTTCTTCACCCATATAGGCAATAACTTCATGTACTTTTACTGTGCTACCTGCATCATATAATTTTTTTAATAGATGTCCTGAAGATTCAGCTTCTACTTCTAGAACAATTTTATCTGTTTGAATTTCAGCAATGGGATCGCCTTCCTCGATAAATTCACCATCATTTACTAGCCAACTAACAATGATGCCCTCTTCCATCGTTGCTCCTAATTTGGGCATTACCACTTCTCTTGCCATTTTAGTTCACCTCTATTTATTCATTAATTCTAAACATTTTTGATAAATATCTGATACTTGAGGAATTGCCGCTTTTTCAAGTTTTGGGTTGTACGGTATTGGTGCCTCTACTCCACCTAATCGTAAAATCGGTGCATCTAAGTAATCAAAAGCATCACTCTCTGCGATTAAACTAACAATTTCTGTACCAAATCCGCCTCTTTTCACTGCCTCATAAACGACTAGTACTCTTCCAGTTTTCTTTACAGATTCCAAAATCGCTTTTTCATCTAACGGAACAAGTGTCCGTGGGTCAATTACCTCCACATCAATTCCCTCTTGTTCTAGCTGTTGTGCAGCCTCTACCGCATGATTTACCATCATACCTGTGGCAATAATAGTAATGTCCTTCCCCTCTCGTTTAATATCTGCCACGCCAAGAGGAATTTCATAAGACTCTTCAGGAACATTTCCTTTTACGTTATAAAGCATCTTATGCTCATAGAATAAAACCGGATTGTCATCTTTTATTGCAGCTTTTAGTAAGCCCTTAGCATCGTATGCATTAGAAGGCTGTACAACTTTTAAGCCTGGTATATGTGTCATCCAAGCTTCTAAGCTCTGTGAATGTTGTGCTGCAAATCCTGCACCGGAGCCAGCTGGTAATCTAACTACCATTGGAACTTTTGCTTTTCCTCCAAACATATAACGCATTTTCGCCGCTTGGTTTACAATATTATCCATAGCAATTACAACAAAATCCGAAAATTGAATTTCTAAAATCGGGCGCATTCCTGTCATTGCTGAGCCGACAGCACATCCGCTAATTGCTGCTTCTGAAATAGGAGTAATACGAATTCGTTCAGGACCAAATTCATCAATCATTCCACTTGTGACACCAAAAGCTCCGCCATACACCCCGATATCCTCACCCATAATAAATACATCATTATCTTCACGCATCACTTGAGTCATTGCTTCTTTAACAGCTTCTGAATAACTAATTTCTCTCATCTTGATTTCTCCTTTTCCCTAGGCGTAAATATCTGTCATTAAAGTATCTAAACTTGGATCATCACTATTTTCAGCGTATTCAACTGCTTCTTTCATTTGGTTTTGAGCTTTTTCGTTTAACTCTATGAATTCGTTTTCATTTATGACATTATTTGAAATTAAAACTTCCTTAAAGGCTTCGATTGGATCCTTTGCTTTCTTCCACTCTTTCTCCTCTTCGCGCGTTCTATATTTTCGAGCATCACTTCTTGAATGCCCTTCCCATCGATAAGTTTCTGCCTCAATTAAAGTAGGACCATTACCCTGTTTCGCACGTTCAACTGCATCTTGTGTCGCTTTAATGACCTCTAAAATGTTATTACCGTTAATAGTTTCGCTTGGAATTCCGTAGCTCGATCCTCTGACAGCAATGGACTCTATATTTGTCATTTCCTTAATAGAACCTGACATTCCATATAAATTATTTTCACAGAAGAAAATTATAGGAAGCTTCCAAATTGAAGCAAGATTCAGAGATTCGTGGAACGCCCCTTCATTTGTTGCACCATCTCCGAAGAAGCACAGTACTACATAGCCTAATTCCTTCATTTTAGATGTTAAAGCAGCGCCGACACCTAGCGGGAGACCAGCTGCAACAATACCATTCGCACCAAGATTCCCAACTGTCATATCAGCGATGTGCATTGAACCACCTTTACCCTTACAATGGCCTGTTACCTTTCCAAGTAGCTCTGCAACCATCTTTTTAACATCTGTTCCTTTAGCAATACTGTGTCCATGACCGCGATGTGTGCTCGTAATCTTATCTTCATTATTCAGTGGGAAACAAGCACCTACTGCTGTGGCTTCTTGACCAATACATAGATGCATAGTTCCATGAATTTTTCCTTGTTGATATAGTTGTTTCAGTGTCTCTTCGAACTTTCTGATGAGAATCATGTCATACAACATTTTCTTTAAATCCTGTTTGTCTAAGCCTAATTCCTGAAATAATAATTCATTTGACATATTTAGAACCTCCTAAAAATATTTACACTAATTATTAATGCAAAAAGCATGCCAACTTTTATCGATGCAAAAATCCAGTATTTTCTCATCGAACTAGAGAAAAAATGATGTATAATTGTGCCCAAGTGATGAATTATTACATCATGTCTACTTAAGGGGGAGTATGAATGTTTTACAATCAATTAAAAATACTTGGGGTTATAGAGTGGGATCAAAATAGAGATGTTCTAGTATGTAATGAATCTGCCAAGACTTATGAAAAGTTTTTTGATGATATAAAAAAACAAGTTTCTAATGGTTATAAGTATTTTTGTATGTTGAATTCTAACTTGGAGATAAATGTTTTAAACAATGTTGAGGATTTTTCTAAGCTTACAATTTTTTTATTACCTCTAACAGAATCCGTTAGCTTAAATCAGGAAATTGATAAATTGGATAATTTAAAAAAAGAACTTGATGAAGTTATTAATTCATCATTCGACGGTATTGTTATTTCTGATGCCAAAGGAAAGATTATGTATCAGAATCCTGCTTATGAAAGAATTACAGAGCTTTCAACTGAATTTTGTATAGGAAAAAACCTACAATCATTAGTTGACAAAGGAATTATTGATGTTTCTGCATCATTGAAGGCTATCAAGGGGAATCGTGCTATTACAATAAGTCAGAAGATTAAAACAGGGAAAAGCGTTTTAGTTTCAGCCGTTCCAATCAGAAACAAGCAAGGCGAAATCATCAAAATTGTGAATAATGTTCGTGACTTAACCCAGCTAAATAATTTAGAGACAGAAATTCAACAATTAGAAATTAAAAATCAAAGAATCCATGAAGAATTACAACAATTAAAAGGGATTAGTGACCCGAAATATTCAATTATTGCACATTCTACACAAATGAAAGATGTTATTGACCGGGCTCTAAGAGTTGCACAAATTGATTCAGGCGTATTAATTCAAGGACCATCTGGTGTAGGTAAAGAAAAAATAGTAGATTTAATACATCGAAATAGTATTCGCAAGGACGGACCATTGATTAAAATTAATTGTGGTGCAATCCCCGAATCTCTTCTTGAATCGGAATTATTCGGATATGAATCAGGTTCTTTTACTGGTGCCACAAAAAAAGGTAAGGCTGGATTATTTGAGGCCGCTAATAATGGGACAATTTTTTTAGATGAAATTGGAGAAATGCCACTACAACTTCAAGTAAAACTATTACGAATACTTCAAGAACGGGAAGTTGTGCGCATTGGCGGTACAACGCCCATTCAGGTAGATGTCCGCGTAATTGCTGCAACAAACAGGAATTTATCGGATATGATTGAAGAGACGAAATTTAGAGAGGATTTATACTATCGACTTAATATTATCCCAATAAAAATTCCACCACTTGAGCAAAGAGTAGAGGATATCATTCCTCTTATTTATCATTTTACGAATAATTTAAATATTAAATATGGATTAAACCGTTCTTTTTCATCTGAAGTGCTTGAAACATTTGTCAATTATAAATGGCCAGGGAATGTCAGAGAGTTACAGAACATCGTAGAACGAGTTGTTTTAATGAGTCAACATTCAGAAATTACGATGGATGATTTACAACGGGAATTAAACTTAAATAGCGATAACATTCAAGTATCAAATAGTAATACATTAATTACCCATCATTTACCGTTAAAGGATCAGGTTGAATCTTTTGAGGAAAGTATTATTCGAGAAGCAATTAAAATTTATCCTAGTATAAGAAAAGCAGCACTTGCATTAAAAATAGATCAATCCACACTTGTAAGAAAACTACAAAAATATAAAGTAGAGAACCATTCATAAAAAAAATGACCTCCTGCTTTTAAACAGTGGAGGTCATTTATATTTAACTTTAATATTTTATTTACTAGATAATAACTGTGGTAAAAATAACGTTAATTGAGGCACAAATGTAATGACCCCCAGTAATATTAGCAACGCGACTAAAATAGGCGTTAAATGTTTAAAGGTTTCTTCAAAACGTATATTTGCCACTTTTGCCCCAATAAACAGATTTAATCCTAATGGTGGTGTTAATAAGCCTAACGTCAGGTTAAAGCATACGATCATTCCAAAATGTAATGGATCTACTCCTAAAGGTATAACGATTGGTAATAGTAATGGTACAAATATTAATAATGCTGCAACAGTTTCAATAAACATTCCTACAACTAATAAGAAAAGGTTAATTAACACTAGAACGATAATCGGATTTGTTGTAAAATCTGAAATGCCATTAGCTATATATTGTGGTACTTGCTCTAATGTTAAAATTTTACCGAAGAACGTTGCGGTACCAACGAAAATCATGACAGAACCAGATGTAACGGCAGCCTTTAAAAATACATCCATTAAATCACTGAATCGTAATTCTTTATAAATGAATATACTTACGATTAAGCTATAAACAACAGCTACTACCGCTGCTTCGGTAGGCGTTACAATACCACCATAGATCCCACCTAAAATAATAATAGGGGCTAATAATCCGAACTTTGCTTCATTTAATGATCGCCAAAAACCTATTTTTTCTTCCTCTGGTTGTTGGTCCACATAGCCTTCTTTTTTACATACAATATAGTTAATGATAATTAATATCACTGCAATTAATAAACCCGGAACAATACCAGCGATAAATAAGTCACTTATTGATACCCCTGCCATGATCCCGTAGAAAATAAAGACAATACTTGGTGGTATGATAGGACCGAGGGCACCTGCACTTGCTGTTAATGCTGCGGCGTATGGTTTCTTATAACCACTGTTAATCATGTGTGGTATCATAATTCCGCCGATACTAGCAACCGTTGCTGCACCTGATCCAGAGATTGCTGCAAAAATCAAACTTGCAAGTATTGTAATTAAACCTAAGCTTCCTGTCCATGAACCCACCATTGATTTGAAGAAATCAATAAGTCTTCTAGAAATCCCCCCTGTACTCATTAATTCACCCGCTAAGATGAAAAATGGTACAGCTAATAATGAGAACGAATCATTCGATGTAAATGTCGCTTGAATAAGAAATGAAATAGGTATTGTTCCTTCAATTAGAACAACAGTTAACGCAGAAATAGCTAAAGCAATTGCAATTGGGATATTTATTAATAGACATAGAATAAATACAATTGTGAGAATTCCAATGGCTCCTAACATTATTTCTCACCCTCTTTTCTCTTTACAAGAATATCTAATATCTCCACTACAAAAATTCTTATAGCCATTAAAAAATACCCAATTGGAATCCCTAAATAGACTACCCCCATTGGCAAATTAAGTGCTGCTGAAGTTGCGTTTTGTTTGTATAAATTAATTGCATAATGAAAGCCTAGATACGAAATATATAAACTGAACAGCATCCATATAAAACTACCTATCAAGTTGACATATGGTCGAATTTTTTTGGGGATAATCATATTCAATGCTTCTACTCTAATATGTGCTTTCGTAATGACAGCATAGCTTGCACTAATAAAAACAAACCAAACAAACAAATATCTTGATAGTTCTTCTGCCCAAACAATTGAGGAGTTAAAAACATATCTTGAAACCACAGCGGCAAACATGACTAGTGTCATAATTAATAGAATTGCAAAGCTAGCATAAGCTTCAATTGATTTCTTCATAGGCTTCTCCATTGCTTGTCCCCTCCTTTTGTGCCCTTGTAATTTCAATATGTTTCATTACAAGGGCGATATGTTGAATTTTATTTCTCAGGAAATTATTTCAATTCCTCTAGTAATTTAATAGCTAATTCATAATTTTCTTGACCAATTGCATCCATGTTGTCTTTGGCAACATTTGATGTTGCTTCTTTAAATTTCTCTCTCTCTTCCTCAGATAATTCGACTACATCCACACCTTTATCTTTTAAGCCTTCGATGGCATCTTTTTCAGCTTTCGTTACAAGGTCTATTGCGTATTTTGTATAGGAAGCTACAGATTCATCTAACGTTTTTTTCATATCTTCACTTAAACCATCATAGAAATCCTTATTTACTAGCACACCATGTAATAATAAAATGTGATTTGTCGCTGTAAAATGGTTATTTACTTCATAAAAGCGATCTCCGTAAATTAAAGGTGTTGTTGTAGATACACCATCGATTGTACCTTGCTGTAACCCTGTAAACACTTCACTATAAGCCATTGGTGTTGGGTTTGCTTTCATTGACTTCAAGGTACTTAAATGTAAATTTGCAGATGAGCTTCTAATCTTCAAACCTTTTAGATCTTCGGGTTCCTTAACAGATGTTTTACCATTTAAAATGCTATAGTAACCTAAATCAATGAATCCAAGCAGATACATATTTGATTTATCGGCAACTTCTTTCTTTAATAGGTCACCATATTCTCCCTCTAGGAAAGTGTAAAATTGTTCACGGCTATCAAATAAAAATGGTACATCGAAAATATTAAAAGCATTTGCACCAATTGAATTCGCAATACCGTATGCCGATGTTGTTGACAGTTGAATTGTACCGTTTTGCAATAATTCCGCTGTTGTTTCATCAGAAGTTGTTAATGTACCGCCATTATAAATTTCAACGTTTACATCACCGTTGCTTTTCTCTTCAATGGTATCCTTAAAATTCTCATATCCTAAATTTAAAAAGTTATTTGCATCAACTTGGTTGGCCATTTTTATCGTAGTTGCTTTACCATTTGATGCTGATTCTTTTCCACTGTTGCTTGAACACGCTGCTAAAAATATTAACGACAACGCCATTATTGATAACATTAATTTTTTTAGTACATTTTTATTTTTCATAGTATAATCCTCCTATTTTTTTACAAAATCAATTCAATTATTTTGATAATAATTGTTTATTTTTACAGAATTAAAAATTCATTTTAGATTGTCCACCGTCTACATTAATGGTTGCACCAACAATCCAAGAAGCTTTTTCAGACGACAAATAAACGACTACATCTGCAATTTCTTCTGGTTTACCAAAACGGCCTGCTGGAATATCATTTTTTACAAACTCTTCAATTTTATAAGGATTTTCTCTTGTTAGCCTTCCCCAAACGCCACTTTCATGATAAACACTACCAGGTGCAATGCTATTAACTCTTATACCGTATTTAACGACTTCGCTTGCTAATGCTTTCGTGAAACTAATTAATGCTGCCTTTGAATTATTGTAGGTTGCCTTGCCTCCACTTTCCCTACCATAAATAGAAGAAATGTTAATAATATTGCCTCTTCCTTGTTTTTTCATATGTTTCAGAACCAACTTGCTAAGATGTACGATCGAAAAATAATTTAATTCAAATGCTTCATAGAAATTCTCCATGGGAGTTTCTAATATACTAGAGCCATTACTTCCCCCTGCATTATTTATCAATATATCGATATGATCATGATCTAATATGTATTTTTCGATTAGACCTTCACGCTCATAATTATTCGTAATATCGGATTGATAGGTTGTAACATTTTTTAACTGCAGTTTGGCTTCATTCAAATGCTCTATAGAACGGCCAACAATTGAAACACACGCATTTTCTTCTATAAACCTCTTAGCTATTTCCAGTCCAATGCCCTTTGAACCACCAATAATCAATACATTTTTTCTAGCTAGATTCAACTCCATATAATTGCTCACTTTCTTGGGATTATTGTTTAAACACCCAATTTTTATCTTCCTAAAAATCCACCGTCTACCGGTAAGAGGATGCCATTGATATAGTTTGATTTATCTGAGCATAAAAATTGTAAAGCACCTGCTAATTCATTCGGCTCGCCAAACCGTTCAGCAGGTATACGGCTAATTAGTGATTGATATCTTGATTCATCTTCAAGAATAAATTGATTTAATGCTGTATTATAATACCCAGGAGCAATTGCATTTACATTAATACCCTTTTTAGCCCATTCATTGGATAAAGATTTTGTCAGTTGGGCAACCGCTCCTTTACTTGCAGAATAGGCAGATGCATTATAACCGCCCTGTACAGCTAATACAGATGCAATATTGACTATTTTCCCAGCGCCCTTTTTCAACATTTCATGATATGCCAGTCTACTTAATTCGAATATTGCAGTGACATTAACATCAATGATTTTTTGGAAGTCCTCAATTTGTAAATCAATTGCAGGCATTGGTTTATGGATTCCTGCATTATTTACAAGAATATCTAATTCCCCGCCTAATAGTTGGACTGCTACATGGAATACTTCTGGAATTTTCTCTAAATTCGACAAATCTGCTCGTACCCCGTATACAGAAAATCCTTCATTCTGCATATCTTTAGCAATTTTCTCTACATCATTGGAGTAATCAATAATGCAAACCTCTACACCATATTCACAAAGCCCTTTTACCATTGCTAACCCAAGACCTTGAACGCCACCTGTAAGTATTGCTTTTTTACCTTGTAAACTTTGCATAGACTCCACCCTTTACTGAATTCGCTTTCATTAATTAGTACTCTTTTCCATCAGCTCAATAATATATCCATCTGGATCATACATATAAATAGCTTTTGATCCCTTATTTGCACCTAATGTAATTTCTACAATTTTTTTAGATCTAAATTGAACTCCAGACAATTTTAGACGCTCGTACATTTCTTCTATTCCTTCAACCTTTAGACAAATATGTCCTGATCCATAATCACATGGACGAACATTTCCTGGATATCTTTCCATGCCAACATACTCAAGTAACTCTATTTCATTCCCTCCTGGAATTCTAATAAATGCAATTTTGACCTCTTGTAAATTGACAAGTTCAACTATGTCTGAAATATATTCATTACTTGAAATTTGTCTCGAGATTAATTCCAAACCTAACTTATTTACATAAAAATCTAAAGAAATCTCTAAATCCTTTACCGTTATTCCACTATGGATAAAACCTGTGACTTTCCCCTTCACATTTATCCCCCCTTTCTGCTTCACTTTTATATCATGCAAAAACCGTGCCAATTTTAAACCGTGATGAATAGCTAGCACATTTAGATTAATAACACCAGATGACCCATAAAAATATTTGCAAAAAATCATCACTTGATGATTTTTAACATCATTTCATTTTAAGGCTTCCTAACTTTTATTTCCTAGAAAATATATGAGGACTCATTTAGCGCATATTTAGGCAAATTATTAGTTCTTGACAAAATGAAGCTATATATATTTTAATTAATATATATTTCAATTATTAAAATATAAAATAATTAAAATAAAATGAGGTGAATATTTTTGATTCAAAAACTACGCACTGTAACCCTTACAAATGGCAATATTAAAGATTTAGCTACAGACTGTGAGCAATTAAATATTCGAGGAGCTGTTGCTTTACATCAAGAAATACGGCTAAAAAAGATCTCTGCACATGGTCATAGTTCTTTTCATTCCCGTGTAGTAGCGCAAATTTTCAACAGTACAGGATCATGCAGATTAAAAGATTATTGTGAAATTAATGAAATTACGAGTGCTGGTAGCTTTAAGCTGAACAATGGAAAAGTAATAAAATTAAATAGCACTGGAAAGTTAACCATTGAACAAAGTTTAGAGGCCGAATCTGTAGATGTAATTGGTATTGTGAAAGCAGCAAAAATAAATGCTAAAAGTTTCGCTTTAAAATTGTCTGGTGAAAGTGAGATTAAAGATCTGAGTGCTGATGATATTTGGGTAGATAAGGATAGGATTTCCATTCTTCCATTATTAAAGAAAAAATTAAATTGTAATTATGTAAAAGGGAAAAATGTACGTTTGTCGTATACGCACGCAGAAATAGTGGATGGGGAAGTTGTAAACGTAGGGAATAATTGCAGAATAAAAACACTTTATTATACGGAAAGTTATTCAATTGCTCCGAATTCAAAAGTACAACAAATTATACGGAGGGAAAAAGAGTGACATTTATAAAAATCATTCAAAGCTTTTTTTGCTCATTAGCCCTCTTTGTATTAGTAATCCTCTATGCAGGCTTGATTTTAAGTGCATTATTGTCAATATTAGCTGGCATTTTACGAACATTTGGTCTTGAACAAATTAAGATGAGCCTATGGAGTGGCGTTGACCTTCCAGTCGCTTTTAGTATTCCTCTAGCCCTTCTCGTAGCTCTACTGCTTTTCTTTTGTTCAATGTATGTCAAACGCTCTATCCAATTCTGTTTATCGAAGCTTAAATTTTAAAATAAAGAAGCCCATCTTTTATTTGATAATAAAAGATGGGCTTCTCACAAACAGAGTGACAAATCTACAGCTCTCCTTCAAGGAAATTGATGAGATATGTTTCAGGCTTTGCAAGAAATTCTTTAAAGCTGCATAAATTAGCATACTTCTGATGCTCCACATCATAGCAGCCAATTTGTCCTTTTTTCTTTGGATTCCATACTATTTGTAAATCAGAATAATTATCTACATGTGCTGATATACGCAGTAGCTTTTGACGGTCAATCTTCATTTCAATGGTGTCTGTCAGTGTGAAAAAGTCGATATATCCGATGTCATAGTCATTGCTATCTAGCTCAAGTTGTAGCTTTTCTCCTGTAAGGAAGCTAATCAGTTCATTACTCAATTTATATTTTTTTAACTCATATTTTTTGTTCTCCAAATCATGAAGCTGAGCTGGCTCCAATGCTTTCAAATAGTCAGCTAAAATAGTATTTTTATTGCCAATCGCAATCGTATATGGACGCTCGCCATCCTTTTCAGCTAAAGTAACGTTTGCGCCTCGTTCAACCAAGTATTTCACCATTGTTAGATTCCCCATACTTGTTGCCACTGTTAATGGAGTTGCTTGATAAGGATAAACCATATCCGGTTTATTATAATTAATGTCCACCCCTTGATCGAGTAAATATGTAATTGTCCTCATATCATGATTCGACACAGCCTGACGCAATACTGGACCACCGTACTGTCTTATATCCAGACCTAGCTCATGAATGAGTGAAATATTATTTTTATTACCATAGTAGGCCTGTGAATAGGCACCAGAATTGACCTGATTCAGCATGTCCAGCTTCGCTCCATGCTTTACAATATAACGTACTACATCTTCTTTACAATAACGAACAGCTACCAAAAAGGCTGGATTATTTTTAACGTTCAAATTTACACCATGCTCTACTAGCAACTTTATAACATCCAGTCTCTGTAATCTTAGCGACAAATCTAATGGACTTAACGAGATATTCTGACTCAATATCATGTCCTCTTCAATATTCCAGCCCTCTTCAATAGTAAGCAGTAAAGCGGGAACATTTCCGTTGTAAATATGCATTGCTATTTCTGGAAGATCGTGAAATTTACCGATATTTTTTAGATTAATCATTTACCCCATTCCTTTCTTTATGAAAAGTATAGATAACAACTTTAGCGAAAACAACGGTACATAAGATTTATAGCATCAGCTGGCAAGTTAATGAAAGATTATATAAGTATTAAGGTATTTTCCATCTTTAATTAGCACCCTAAATGTTGAATAATTCTCCGAAATAATGTTGCTCATTCAACTTTTGTATTAAATATTTGTAAATTTGTCATTATTTACAGTACATTCTAATATAATAGAAATAATCGATTATACTACAGCTTTTTTCTATAAAAAATAGAATCCCCAATCCCTAATTAGATTGAAGATTCTATGCTGTGGAAACGGTTGTCCAAATGTTGCTTTACATCTGCTGTCTCCAAGTATTTATTTTAAAGCAAGTGCTTTATCAGTTGTTTCATTAATCTCTTTAAGAAGCTCTGGATTTTGTGCTAATGATAAGCCATAAGATGGGATCATTTCTTTAATTTTTGGCTCCCATTCTTTGATTTGTTGAGGGAAACATTTATTGATTACCTCAAGCATAACGTGAACAGCCGTAGAAGCACCTGGTGAAGCTCCAAGTAAAGCTGCAATTGATCCATCAGAAGCGCTTACAACTTCCGTACCAAATTGAAGCGTACCTTTTCCACCAGCTTCTGTGTCCTTAATTACTTGTACACGTTGTCCAGCAACAATGATATCCCAATCATCGCTCTTCGCATTTGGGATGAAATCACGTAACTCATCCATGCGCTGCTCTTTTGAAAGCATAAGCTGTTGGATTAAATACTTTGTTAATCCCATCTCTTTAACGCCTGCCGCTAATAAAGTTGTGATATTATGCGGTTTTACAGAAGCAAATAAATCCATATTTGAACCTGTTTTTAAGAACTTAGGTGAGAACCCTGCGAATGGTCCAAATAATAATGATTTTTTGTTATCAATATAACGTGTATCAAGATGAGGAACTGACATTGGCGGAGCGCCAACTTTTGCTTTTCCGTACACTTTTGCATGGTGCTGGTCAGCAACTTCTTGATTTTTACATGCTAAGAATAGTCCACTGATAGGGAATCCACCAATATGCTTCCCTTCAGGAATACCTGATTTTTGTAGTAATTCAAGGCTTCCTCCACCAGCTCCAAGGAAGACAAATTTTGCTGAATGATATTCCATTTTGCATCCATCTAAATCATGTACACGCACTTCCCAAGTTCCATCGCTTGCTTGTTTTAGACTTTCAACACTGTGGTTGTAGTTAATATCTACATCTTTTGTTTTTAAGTGATCAAATAACATGCGTGTTAAAGCACCAAAGTTAACGTCTGTACCAGTGTCAATTTTTGTTGCAGCAATAGCTTCATCTGCAGAACGGTCTTGCATAATAAGAGGAATCCATTCCTTTAGTTTTTCTGGGTCATCAGAAAATTCCATGCCTTGGAATAAAGGATTTTTCGTCATTGTTTCATGACGTTTTTTTAGGAACTCAACATTGTCTTTCCCTTGTACTAAGCTCATATGTGGTAAAGGCATAATGAAGTCTTGTGGGTTATTGATCAATTTATTGTTTACTAGATAAGACCAAAACTGTCTTGAAACTTGGAACTGCTCATTAACGTTAATCGCTTTGCTGATATCGATTGATCCGTCTTTTTTCTCGGAAGTGTAGTTAAGCTCACATAGTGCAGCATGCCCAGTTCCCGCATTGTTCAATTCTTGAGAACTTTCTTCACCGGCTTTATCGAGCTTCTCAAACACTGTAATTTTCCAATCTGGTGCTAATTCTTTGAGCAGTGTTCCCAAAGTCGCACTCATGATTCCGGCACCAATTAAGATAACATCTGATTTAATTTGTCTGTTACTCATTTTTACCTTCCTTATATATTAAGATTTGCAGAAAGGATGTAAGCACTCCGCTTAGATGTCAAAGCAAGCCATGGAGCGACCTAGGAGCACACCTTTTCTGTATCAATTATTACCTTATTGCAGTTTATCACAATTACTTGAAGATTAAAATATCAACTATTTATATGAGATTTAACGGCATATTTCGAGCCATTTCATTCATAATTCAAGAAAAAAACGAACAAATACATAATTAAAAGTATCCTTAGAAATTCATGCATTTTGGATTACTTGGCCTAAAAATGGTTAGCGCTTTCATATAAATAAGTGAAGTTGATTATTATATCTATATAATAACATAAAAATATGGAACCAGTCTTGTTTTTGTACTAGCCCCACTCCACATCTAAATATACCGAATTTTCTCAAAATTTACTAGCATTATTTTTATTTTATGTCTATTTTTACTTGTTAAAGAAAGTAGATAATTTTTGTTGTATTGATTCAGGTAGTATACGGAAAAATAATCCCTCGTATTTGAGATCGAGTAAACCAGCGATGACAATTATAATAATGCTAAATAATAAAATTGGTTTTTTTTTATTTTTAGAAATCCACTTCATAAGCTCCCCCCTCGATAAAAACATTCTTTTCCTATAATAAAGGACAAGCTTATATAGATAAATAGATTTTTACTAATGGAAGAGCAATTTTATTCCTTGTCATCTATATAGAGATTTTTACATAAGCTAATACAATTGTTAATTCGAAAGGAATGGTTATGGTAAATTTTAAATCTTTCCGTGGAATTGTAACACAAATAAATGATTTTCCTGTAGGGCAAAATAGGGATGTTGAGGGCTGCTATAAACTTTTAACTGTAGAAGATGGTGCTGGGGGCGTTGTAAATTTTGTCGTTTCTCCCTCTACTTACTTTGTTAATCAGGAAATAGTTAGACCAGGTGATTGGGTTACGGGCTACTATGATGGGGACGCTCCTGTACCTATGATATACCCGCCACAATATCGAGCTCTTATTGTTGTAAAGGAAAGTAATTACCAAAATGTAAAGGTTGACTTTTTTGATAACCATCTGATGAGCAGTGATGGTCAACTACAATTAAATCTCTCTCCATCTACGGTTATCTTGCTTAAAAACGGGCAGCCTTTTTCTAGAAATCCCGCTAATCGAAACCTAATTGTCCTCTATGGTGCTACAACAAGAAGTATTCCGGCTCAAACCACACCCCATGAGATAATTATTTGGTGCTGATTTCGAACAGAAAATGGCTTAAGTCTAGAGCTTAAGCCATTTTTAATCTGCCCGACGATGAAGGTTCAAATGCTCTACTGCTTTTTTACATTATCTTTCATGTCATGTAGTTGCTGTTTGATTTGCTCTAGGTACTCTTTATTTTGCTGGACAGTATCCAAATGCTCACCATATTGATGTGCATTCATATACGCATTTTCTGCATGGTCTATTTGATCAAATGCATGTTCGATCGCTATTTCCTCAGGGTGTGATTTTGCATGCTTTAACAAACGTTCTGCCTTTTGGACAGAATTACTAAATAAAGTGCTAGGATGATCCTGTTTCCAGCTTATATCAGAGTGCTTTGCCAATTTTACCTCTCCCTTTCTTGACCATTCAATAAGTTACCTAGACCTAGTATTTTTAAAATGGACAGAAAATATGCAGGAAAATGATTTGTAAGAGCATTATTGCTTTTTTTCCCAAATTAGAACAGCATCTTTTAAAATATTTTTCCAAGTTTCCTTATTAGCTGCTATTTTTTCAAAGTCATATTCCGCATAGTATACAGCGTCAATTTCTTCAGCTTCAGGAAATTCAAAAATAAAATCCTGCTCATTGCGTGCTTTTCCATTATTAATAAGCTGCCGAGTAGGCGAATCTGCAATTGTTTTATTATAATAAATAAAGCTTATATTCTTTTTCTCGCCATCTATTTCAAGAAGCATAGGATGTGTGACGCTAACACTTGCATAGCTTTTACCATAGTAATGGGCAAATAGTGTTTTATCTTCGTTATTTTCAATTTTCATCGTATCCTCTGAATATGGAATTACCGTTTCATAATGAAAGACATATTCAAATACACCTAATAAAATTAAAGCTGTGATGAAAGCAGAGATACCTGAAACGATTATTTTTTTCTTTCGCCATTTCTTATTAATCCTTTTAAAGAGATTCACTTTATTCTCTTCAGGAATATACATTTCATGCTTCATTTGCTGGTACTCGAGCTGACATTTTTTACAATGCTTGATATGCTTCTCAACCATTTCTTTGGTATCCTGACTAACTACCTCATCAACATAAAGAGGTAAAATATCTTGAATAATTGTGCACTTAATCTCCGTCATGATTGATCGCCTCCATATACTCTAATATTTGCTTTCTAGCCCTGTAAAAGGTTACCCTAGCCCATCCTGCGCTTTTTCCAAAAAGCCTCCCTATTTTCTCAAAAGAGAGCTCCCCAAAGGTTCGTAGTGAAAAGACTTCCTTGTATGGTTCCTTCATTGAATGTAGAAACTGATGAACTGCAAATGCATCCTCTTCATTCATTAAATGCTTCACAATATGGACGCCTGTTTCTGTTGTCTCATTTAAATTAGAATCAATTTGCTTTTTCCTCTTTTTGTAATAAGAGAAGTATGTATTTTTAGCAATTATAAAGAGCCATGCTCGAATATCCTTAGAACCATCAAAACTTTCAATGTTCTTTAACGCTTTAAAAAAAGTTTCCTGGGTAATTTCTTCAGCTATAACATCGTTATGACTCAATGATTTCAGATATAAATAAACATCCTGAAAATATTTGTGATAGATTTCATCAAAGTCCATGTCTTTTCACCTCCTCACTTAAATAACTTCCGATATTTAATAATGTTACAAAAATCTTTATACAAATAAATTCCATACTCTATAACAGAAAAAGCCTGTTTTGAGAATCTTGTCCCTTGAACATGTAATTAATAGAACATATTTTTACAACCAAAATGTACCTACTCCGTCTAATATTTGAAAGGGTGTGGAGAATGCTTGAACAAGAAAGAAAGTCAGTAGAAATTGAAAGCAATTTAAGTAGAGAGGAGAGGCTTGAATGGTTAATGAAGGAATACGGAGATCAAGTTGCTCGTTTAGCTTTTACCTACTTGAAGCAAAAGCAATTATCAGAGGATATTGCCCAAGAGGTTTTTATAAAGTGTTACGAGAACCTAGACAGCTTTCGAAATGAATCTTCCTATAAAACATGGTTATATCGTATTACAGTGAACTTATGTAAAGACAAATTAAGAAGTTAGTCTTTTAGACATATAATACTTACAGAATTTTTTTCAAAAATAAAAAGCACTAATAAATCACCTGAAATGGAATTAGTTGGACTAGAGCATAAACAACTAATTGCTGAAAAAATTCTTTCTTTACCAGTGAAATATAGAGAGGTTATTATTTTATATTATTATGAAGAAATGTCATATAACCAAATATCAACTTTGTTAAATTTAAGGTTACAAACGATTAAATCCAGGCTACATAGAGCTCGCCTTTTGTTAAAAAAGTCACTTGAAGGGGGCAAAATTAATGGATGATGTATTAAAAAAAATTATACAGACTATGAATGAAACTGTATTAAAAGACATCAACTTTAATGAGAAGAATAAGGAAAATGTTCGTCAGACTATACACAAAAGAAACAAGAAGTCGTTTCATGTAAAACACAAGCTAAAATATTTGTTACCTACCGTAATAACCTTACTGTTTTTCTTAGGAACAAGCTATTTCATTATAAACGAGTTGGATATTCTATCAAGTGGAGAAAAAATCACAGGTTTAGACAAAAACATCGAGACTTTTTCTCAAGAACCTAAAATCAATCCGCACCTCTATACACCACCTGAACAAAAAGAATCTTATGAAGAGATGACAAAGGAAGATGTTGTTGCAAGGCTTTTAAATACGGTGGATTATTTTCACACTGCAGCTGGAAAGTTTAAAGAGTACTCACTATTCTACGATGACTCTGATAGTACTTCTATTACTGAGTATAAATTAAGTATAAAAAATGAAATTGGTGGGTACGAGAAAGTTACATCTCTATTTGATGAGAAGGTTATGGGGTTTGAGGAAAGTATTCAAGAATATATTTATAATAATGAAAAGCTCTGGTCTAAAGAGAGTTTAAATAAAACATTTCAAGAACAAGATTATCAACCAGAACCAAGGCGTAAAGTGGTTACCCCAGAAGAAGCATTTAGTATTAAGTTGAAAGATATATATAAAGAAAACTCCATATTTAGGGAACGACCTCAAATTGCCGCTTCAGGCTTATCTTTGTTCCCCTATGAACAAACCTCTAGTTATTTAAGAAATATGGAGCAATGGGAGATTGAAAAACAAAATGAAGAATTGTTAGACCATAATACTATTGTTTTATACGGAAAAATAGATGAGCAAGTAGTAGCGAGAATGAAGATGAAAGGAACGACTGATACTTTTCGCTTTTGGGTAGACAAAGATACTGGCATCCTAATGAAATATGAAACGTATGATAAGGATGGTAAACTTACTAGTTATCTTCATCCTGAACGTTTGGATGTAAATATACCGATTGACCCGCAGACATTTGTGCCAAACTTAGATGGCTATCACCCACCTTTAAATACTCGGAAAAGAGTAAATATTGACCCAAGGGAAGTGGATATCGAAGTTGTAGACTATGCAGACGCCATTAAGGAAGATACCGAAGATGTATTAGATTTACTTCGGAAGGATATACCATTCCTATATGAATTCACTCATTCCAAGCTTACATTATTCTCAGCTGGCTATGAAAAATATAAAGATTATAAACAAGCTTATCTTACTTATATTTTCGAAAATGAAACTCAGGTAATGTATGTACGTGCCTATCATAAAGATTCCATAGTTCGTACTTTAAGTGATTTTAATAAAGAAAAGGGCGAACAACGTGAAAAGTTTACTTTAAACGGCATTGAGTGGTCAGGTTATGAACTAACAGATTCTATAGGTGCTCATTTTATAGGCATGAAAGATGATTATAAATATGAGGTTGTTAGCCAAGACATCTCTCTTCAAGAGACAAAGGATTTATTAAAATCCTTTAAGCCTAGCAATGACCTCACAAAGCAATAATATTTTTTTCCTCATAAAATTAGAACTAAGGCCTAAACCTTAGTTCTCCATCTCAATGCTTTGAATAGTTGTCAAATATAAATTAGTGCCATGCCGTTCGCTCACTTACTGGCTGTTTGATATCTGTTTTTCCTTGTGCTTCGGCAAAGTTGTTAACTTGTGCTGAAGCTGCATCGATTTCAAACTCAGAACCAAATTCCTCCTGTTGCTGACGATTTGGGTTTGCTTGTAAATTCTTCGCATATCGCGTTGCGTTGGTATGATTTGTTTTCATATTTGACTACCATCCTTCATTGATTTTTTGAAAAGTCATAATCAAAAGTTTGTCGACTTTTCATCTAAAGTTTGCACTAGCACATGCAGTTTTATTTATAAACAACAAAGATTTAGTCATTGATATATTAAAGCCTGAAATGCTACTACATTTCAGGCTTTACAGGTTCTCTATAAACATGTACACGATTACGTCCTTCTTGCTTGGCACAATATAAAGCCATATCAGCTTTATGAAGGAGCTGATAAAGCGTTTCCTCTTCTTCGGTTATTACTTCTGCAACACCACAGCTTAACGTAATTGTGATTGTTTCCTTCAGCGTTTCTAGAGGCTGTGATGCCACATAGGAACGGAGCTCATTAGCTATCGCTTCTCCCTCCAGTGATGTTAATCCATTGAATGCAAGAACGAACTCCTCGCCTCCATATCGAGCAAAAAGTCCCCGCTCTTTCAATTGATTTTGAATAGTCTGTGCTACATGAATAAGCACTTGATCACCAACAGCATGGCCATACGTATCATTTACTTTTTTAAAATAGTCAATATCCATTAAAACGACAGTAAAGGCTGTTTGATCTTTCTTGGCCTCTAAAAAACCCTCCGTACAATACTGAAAAAAAGCCCGACGATTAAAAACTTGGGTTAGTTCATCATAATATGCCTGATGCTCTAATTTTTTTTGTAGATTTTTAAGCTCCGTAATATCAGTAAAAATCAATAACATTCCATTTCTACTGTTCTTCTGTTGTATTGATGAGAGGCGAAGCTGATAGGTCCGTGAAAGGCATTCTGAAATAGTGAGATCTAGCTGAAATTCTTTTGACCCCTCCGTTATGTCAATATTAAAGGGGATATTTTTCTCGGATAGTTCAAACCAGACTTTCACAAAATCCATACCATACATAGTGCGGTTCAGCTTCGGAAACATCCTCTGACAGGCTTCGTTAAATTCAATTAATCGCTGGGATTCATCTAGCACCATAACCCCATCATTTATATTATTAAATATCGCATTTTTCGTAATAGGCATAATTCTAAACAAACGTGATGAGCTAATTGACCATAGATATAAAAGTGAGGAAATCCATAAAACCATTGGGACCGGATCAAATCCTGGAGGCGTTAATCCAATTAAATAAACAAATGCCGTTATTATTGGAACAAACTGGCTAAACATTAGCGAAATTAATTGTGGACGATACACCTTTGTTGTTTCCTTCCAATGAGAGAGCACTAATAAAAATGCTACAAACATACTAGCAAACGTAAATATACCGTGAATTATATACCAAATACCTATCTCCTGATAAACGTAAGGTGCTCCCAAATTAGGGTCTATTTCAAACACTCTATAATGAAAATGATGAAAATCATTCGTTGCAACTGATAGCAAACTAAT
This sequence comes from Lysinibacillus sp. FW301-JW8, assembly GCF_058788755.1. Classification (NCBI taxonomy): domain Bacteria; kingdom Bacillati; phylum Bacillota; class Bacilli; order Caryophanales; family Bacillaceae; genus Lysinibacillus; species Lysinibacillus sp. FW301-JW8. The sequence goes on along the minus strand of NZ_JBYTBB010000009.1, from coordinate 75,175 downwards.
AAAAGGAATAATCAGTAATGAAATAAACATTTTCCTATTTAAATTTATGCCCACGTACTGCATGATAAACAATAATCCAATTGCAGGTGAAAATGCCATTCCTACATATTGAATAACTGTCCAAAACTTTATTTCATTTAGTGCAGTAGACATTAAACCAAAAGCAGATGCAAAACAGTATATGGCTATCAAAAGCGTATTACAAATAAATAATTGAGCAATCTTCGTAAAATTATGGCGTTTAAAAAATACGTACCCACTAAGATACAAATTTAATACGCCTGACGTACAAACAAGTGTGATAAAAGTAGTCAATGGTGAATTCACGGTTGTGTACCTCTTCTTTAGCAACATTTTAATTTTACAGCATAAAAAAGATAGGAAAGCTTTCTTAGTCAAAGCTGGGCACTCACTAAACTAAGCTAAATGCTACATTTATAAAAAATTTTTCGATAACTCATTTATTGGGTCTTATAAAATATTAACCTATCATTTTTAATTTTTCAAAAATAAAATGAACGATTTATTTAATTGGTGCATCTAATCAGTAAAGGAGGCATGGAGATGAACGAAATCGAACTTGCCAAACATGCAATTGATGGAAATGAAGCTGCTCAACTTCAGCTTTTAAGTTTATATAAAGAGTCTATGTATCGAGTTGCCTATAGCTATATGCGAAATGAGCATGATGCCAATGATGCTCTACAAGAGATGACATTTCAATGCCTAAAAAATATTCATAAAGTTCAAACGCCTCAATATTTTAAAACATGGCTCGTTCGAGTTGTTATCAATACATGTCTAATGATGAAGCGACAGCAAAAACAAACAATCATAGCTAATAATTTAGTGGAGCAGCCTCAGTATATGTCAGAGCTATTTGAACTAAATGATGTCATTTTACAGCTACCTATTGAACAGCAGGAGCTTATTCATTTGAAGTACTTTAGGGATTTAAAAAACAGTGAGATTGCAACCCTTAAAAATATTCCTGAGGGTACTGTTAAGTCTAGATTACATAAAACTTTAAAGAGGCTTCGTCAACTATTAGGAGAGGGGGGCTTTTCATGAATAGCTTTGACAAAGAGCAGCAACAAAGATATGAGGAATTACTTGAATCAGTGCCAGTGGACACATTACAGCCCGAATCACAATTTTATGCTTTCAAGCGATTAAAACAAAGGGCTCGCCATAAACGATTTTTACATTTAGCAATCACTGTTGCCTTTATATTGATTGCCTTTATTGGATCAATTCGAATATCTCCTGCTCTTGCACAAGCTGTTGCACAAATCCCAGGTTTAAAGCCACTGGTTGAAATGATTGCCTTCGATAAAGGAATTGAGGATATTGTCAGCAACGAATATTATGAGCATATAAATGCGAGCCAAACCATTAATGGTAAAACACTTATGATTACAGGCGTTGTAGCAGATGAATCTGGAATGATTATTTCCTATAAACTAAATTCGGATGAGGATTTAGCGACTTTCAAAGGCATAGTAACGGAAGTTAAACAGAAAGGTGAACAAGTAAAGGCAACAGTTGGTAGTAGCTGGGCAGCACAGCCTAAAGGAACATATGAAGTAGAAAATACAATTAATGTTGCCACCAGCCAAGGTCTGGACTATTCATCTAAGGATTTTAAGCTGACATTATCGCTAAATGACCACCCTGAGACAGTATTTGAAATTCCTTTTACACTAAAAAATGATGTGAAAGCATCCAAACATTATACTGTCAACAAACATGTTATTATCGATGGGCAACGCATGACAATCCATGAACTTATTATTTCTCCGATTCGTTCTGAGCTAAAAATGTCGATTGATCCAACAAATACCAAGAGAATACTAAGCTTTGAGGATATTCGCATCTATGATGAACATCAAGAAGAATGGGGAAAAATTAAAAATGGTGTCGTCGGATTTGGTAACTATGAAGATGAGCAATTTAGTATTATGCTTGAAAGTAATTATTTCCGAATGCCCAAAAGCATAACAATTGAACTGCGAGAAATTGAAGCAATTGATAAAGCTGATGATTTTATCATAGTTGATTTTGACAAGAGAAAAATTATTAGTCAGCCTGAGAATATAAATATAGAGCTTGAAATAAAAGATAATTTTGAAATTCAATATAAAATTTCCCCATATAAAAAGAATGAACACAAAGGGGTGTTTAGCCATTTAGTGGACGCAGATGGGAATATTTTTTATTCAAATAGCACTTGGATTTCAGAGTACGAAAACTATATGCTAATTGGGCAGCAATTTGATATGGAGAATGTTGAAAGACTTCCAATTAATCCAATTAAACTGGAGATTGCACGCTATGAGCAATATTTAAAAGGAAGCGGTCGTATCCAAATCGAACTTCAAAAAAATTAAACATCTTAGTAGGAAAAGCCGATTTTAGTTATTAAATCGGCTTATTTACATCATACAAAAAAAGCACTTATCGCCCAATCAATAGAAACAGAGCCAATTTCGATTGAAATTAGCTCTGTTTTATAATTCAAATAAATAGTTTAAAAAAATCCCAATATTAAATAGACTTTATCTAGTCTTTTAAATCCTCATTTCTTGTTTTATCAGGGTAGTACCTAAACATATAACCAGGTGAATTCATATATGTTTCTGACAAATATGTTTTCACTCCGAAACGAATCGTGCGTCCATAGGGATAGCCATGTTCATTAGTTACATTTTTCTTTTGAGCTATCCAACTTTGGTATGAATTAATTTCAGCTACTGTACGTGCTGTTCCTGAAATATCACTAATTGCCATTGCCATAGCAGTATTGATTTCTAGGGTGTCACCTGCCGCCACCGTACTATACGAACGATTTCCATACAACTTTGGATAAAAATCATTTGGTGAATAGGATATATGGAGACCTTTATTATTTTTATCAGAAAACATAACGTTAAAGTAAGTATTATCTGCAGATGCATTAAAGACAGAGAAATGTCTATTAAGATAATCGATAGTTTCTGGTTTTAGTAAACTCTTTAATAGATCTAATGCCTCGATATTAAAAATTTGTAAATTATGATCGCTCGTTTTAAGACTATCAGCTATTTTAAAAGGAGCTGTATCGAGTGAATCCTTTAATCTCTTGTAATAATCGCTTCGTTCACGTTGAAAAGCCTGGTAAACATCCTGATCCTGATATGCATCTGCCTTTGCAAAATGGAATGATAAATAACCTGTTCCAAGTTTGGCTAAACTAGTAATATTCTCATTGGAATTATAGTGCATTAATGCTTGCTTCCCTTGTAGAGAATCAATTCCAGCAAGATGCAATCTATGTATGAAGGAGACAGCCTGTGCACGATTTAAATAATTATTCGCTCCGAAATGACGTTCTATTAGTGCCTCGTTCGGATTTTGGCCTGTTGAAATTTGGTGATCGTATAAATATTGAATACTCTTTTCTAAAGTCAGCTCATCCTGTGCCAGATAAGCAATTGCCTCTGCTACAACACCACGTTTAACATTTTCATCACGCAGCGTATTCGAAAGATAACCATTTAACGGTACACTATAGCTTGCTAACTGATTATAATAATCATCTGCCCAATGTTTAGGATCAGCTTTTTTGACGATTGATCCCTTTGCAGTACTTAGATTAAAATAGAGAGCTAACATTTTTGCAAATTGCGCCTCGGTAACCATATTATTGGGTTTAAATGTGCCATCTGTATATCCGCTAATAATTCCTTCATTGTTTGCCCAATTAATTGCTTCATAAGCAAAGTGAGACGAACTTACATCTTTAAACTTTTGTGCAGCTTCTGTTTCTATTGGTTGGACAAAGCCTGCAACACTTATTGATAGAGCTATTGTACTTAAATATAACTTCTTCATTTAATCACCTCTAAAACAAATACTACTCTATTAGGTAATAATTTTATATTACTCTTTTTAATATCCCGAATAATATTCAAACTTATATTTTGATATTTATAATTTACCTATTTTTTTATCTAAATACTTTATTACTTCTTTAATATTTTTATGTGCCATTGTCATATTGGCATAAACGTACCCATTAGCGGTGCCAGTCAAATCTCCACTATCTAATTTCTTCATTAAGTCTTTATAACTATTATCTAAAAATAAACGGTTTATCCCAAAATTTCTATAATTAGATCATAATACCTTTCTTGTTAATAACCATTCTTTAATTATTTTATCTAATTATGACATTTCAGTATTTTCCGTTTATCCAAAAGTCACATCCTCATAATTTTAAAACACAAGAATACACAACTTTACACCTATATAGATAGAGGATTTTCTACCCTATAACACTTTAAATATACATTTACTTTATCCTTCAAACTTTATAAAATGAAATTATCGGAGGGATAATAATGTCTTATAATAGATATATTAACTTTAGTCTAAAAGGTATAATGCTGAGCTCAATAGTAGTAAGTTTATTTTTACAAATTGATGAAAAAGAAGCAAAGGCTGCTTCAAATAAACCTTTAAGCATTGCGGGAACAACAGAACCTGAAGATAATGGAGTAATTTATATTACTGAGGGTGTTTTAGAAAGAGGATATGAAATCTTTTCAAGTCCAAATTGGGTGACAGGTGACAATTCGCCAAGGAACTACTCTGATCCAGAGTTAAAAGCATTAAAAGAAAATCAGGAACCCAAGCAAACAGTAGTCCAACAAACACAGAAATTATCTGTAGAAAAGTACAAAGACTATGATTCAAATACGTATTGGGCAAAGGATATGAAGTGGGCAATTGACCAAGGTCTTATTACGGGGTATCAGAATCAAAAGCATCCTTCACAGCCATCAAAAGGGGTAGGAAATTGGATTGATCCATATGGAAGCCTAACGGAATACCAAATGCTGAATGTTATGCTACGTTACCGTGATGGAACTCAATTTGAATCTGCCAAAATCGCAATGAAGGACAAGACAGCTACAAACTTCGCGTATGTAGAGTATCATTTAGCTAACATCCACGGTATCATGACAAAAGGTTCTACATCCAATGCCAACTTTGCTAAACAGCAAGTGACACGTGGTCAAATGGCTCAAGCATTGGTTTCAATGCATTATGGAAAATCAGTAACACTTCAGCAAGCAGTAGATTTCATGTATGCAAATGGTCTTACAACAGGAGGCAATCCATCTAGGGGGCAAACACTAGAAAACTTTGGAGCAGACACAAAACTTGCAAGAGCACACATCGTGGCATTTATAGGTCGTTACAACGATGCAGTCAAAGGGGGGCAACTAAAGGATACACTCAATAATCCACCGGAGTAAAGTAACTAAAATCAGTCACTAAAGAATCAGTAGCAGGAAATGAATTCATCAAATTCGCACCTATTAAATCGGTAGAAAAGTTGAATTTTATCAAAATTATGTAATCAACTATGCTGTAAAAAAGGGGTACGATATGTACTCCCTTTTGCTTACCTAAAGCCACTCCTTTTATTAGGAATGGCTCTTTTTCGAAACTTACATTTCCCCTAAAACTTCCTTATGCAAATCAATTAACAGCCTGAAGGGATTATCCCATAGATTAAGTTCTTTTCATAAGCTTATCTGACAAATCGCTTTAACAGCCATTAGGTTCCACAATAGATCACGTCTTAAAAAAGCACGTTACTTCAATAAATTATTATTCTTTTGTCAAGAACAGACTTGTTTTGCACTTGATTTCCTAAGATATATAACTTTTTCAAATTGGGCAAATTCACTAAAGATTCTACATTTGTAATTGCGTTATTTTCCAAATGAAGCATCTCAATTTGTTGCCAATTCTCCATAAAACTTAATGATTGTAGTGAGCTATCCTGCATTGTAAATGAACGTAGAGCAGAAATGCCAGCAAAGTAAGGCATGACCTTATCAACTTCATGCAACCATTCACCGTTACCTATTTGGAAGGAACTATCATTCAATGTCAAATGTTCCAGTATGTTGTTGTTAAAAGAGTTTTTACTATTAAATCGAAACTTACACTCATAACAATTTATCGTTTTTACATGCTGTAAATTAAATAACTCACTCGTTTCATCGTAAAAAGATGTCTCATTAAAATTTAATGTTTGTAGATTTGGTAGACGATTTAAGGCACTAATACCTGTAAAATCGCTATACTCCATCGCGGTAAGCTGTTCTAGCTGTGGATATTTTAGTAACTGTGCTCCATTAAAATACGACTCCGACCCTCTAATATATACAGTCAAGTTTTTTAAAGCAGGTGCCTCTAACTTAGAAATGATAGAACTTGTTAATTCCGCTTTTTTTAAATGAGGTGCTACAATTGATGATATTTCGCCACTATAACCAATTATTGATAAATCGGTCAATGAAGTCAGGCTATTCACAATATCAAGTAAATCTAATTTATAAAGAGAAGTTAAACGCAGCTTAGTTAATGACGACTTATCTCTAAGGCGCTCTAAATTCGTAATATCCATATTTTCAAGATCAAGCGATTGCAGGTTGGGCATGTTTTGTATAAAATCAAGCGTTTTTAAATTTTTTACCGATGTAAGCTTCAATTCTTGTAGTTGATTCAATGAGTAAAACGCGCTAAAATCTGTCGCCTCACTCATATCTATTGCTAACGATTCTAAACCTGTTAATGAAGACAACCACTTTAAATCATTGGTATAACTTAAAGACAATGATTTTAATGACAGTTGATTCAGCAGATGGAAGTCTGTAACCGTCTCGGTCAAATAAGAAATCTCAAGTGATCGAAGATTGGGAAACTCTAATAATAATGCAAATTCATCATTACTTCGAATTTGGACAGAGAGCTCTACAACGTTAGACTTATCACTAAAATATTCGGCAATTCTACTAAATGATTCATTAAAGCTGCCTGTATAGCTTTTTAAGTTTTTCAGATGTCGAAAGCTTACTTTTTCACTCTGAGATATTTCATATTCATTCATGAACTTCAATACAGTCAGTCCAGTAAAGGCTTCAAAGTCCTTTTGTTCGATTTTTTGAGTATTTAATATCTTATCCATAACAATATAGTTTGAAATTTCAGCCTGCTTATTCGTAAAAGGGTCATCAAAGCTGTAATCAAAATGCCACTGATTATCAGTATAGTAGGTAGTTAAATAGCGGATGCTTGCTATTTCTTCTTTAGTCGGCATCGCTTCACCTTTATTAAAAATATCTTTTAAAAAGACCAAAAGAGCTTCGCTTTCCGGCATAGTTCGAACAGGTATTTTTTCATGGTTACCATATTCAGTTTGATTATTGCTCAAAAGAAAATACCCAAAGAATGCACAAATAATTACGATTGGCACAATTAAAAGCGCCTTTAGATTCGTATTTGGATGTGTTTTTGTTTTAGGAGGAGTTGTTCCATAATAATTATTAATCGTCTGATCAACATAATAGACATTATTCTCCTTCAACATTAATTCAGTTTCACAAAAAGGACATCTAAATGACTGCCTCTCTTTATATTCGATTTTCCCATTACAATTTGGACAATTTAATTTAATAAGTCCCATTGGCGCCCTCCTAGTCAACCATTTTTGTCTAGCCAATAAAATGTTCCCAACCCAAATATATTTATTTTTCAATAAGCTTAGTTGTCTAAAATAAAAATGTCAATATTTCCTTTATCCCTAAAATCCCCCTGGTTTACGTAATAAATGTAAGAGAGACGATGACAAGGTATATGTCGTCGTCTCTTCATTTTGTTTTCTGTTAATTGGAATGAACAATATCATTCCACAAATAATAAATGGAATGGAAGTAGAGCCGTTTTGGTCAAAATATAGTTTATCCTTGCTAACTACCTAATTTCCATCTCTTCAATGTAAAATTCCCTTTTTCCTTGCTTCCTTCAGCCAAATTGGGAACTCATTTAGAAGACGATTATATAGCTCTTCATCTGATATTTTATCTAAATCATCTAAGGCAAAAAAATTAGCATTATCAACTTTTCGTCCCGGCAAATTATCCAACTTTCGAAGAACTCCATAATTCGCATTTCCTAGCCCAACAAATTGCCAGAATAGATTTTGTTTAGAAGCATCCACTAATATTTTTGAAATCTCTTTATCTTTATATATTCCACCATCGCTGAAAAATATTATATATGCTGGCATATCTTTTCTTGGTTCATTTTTTACATAATGATGGATAATATCCTTCATAACAGGAGGCTCATTATTATCCATACCTAGACCACCTAATATTTTGGGTCCAGGATATGTTTGTTTAATATAATCCTCAAAATCTCTCTCTGTTACACTTTTCGCTTTCATAAATTTAGACCCAAAGAACCAAACATCTAATTCGCCATTATCGTCCATACAGGCAGCGACGGCTAGCACACGCTCAAAAGCACGTTGAATGGTACCATTTCGATATAGCTGTGTCATAGAGCCTGATGCATCAAAAACAACTGCTACACGTGATTTCTCATATGCAATTTTCTTCTTTTCCAACGAAATTGAAACTTTTCTTTTCAGTAAATCAATTTTTGTTAAATTAACTTCTTGAACAGGTTCACTGTGAGGAACAGATGGAGCTTCATGCACTTCAGGCTCTTCAATCTCCACTCCATACGATTCAGCTAAAGGCTTTAACCCACCATTAAATCCTCTACCAATCGCTCGGAATTTAAATTTTGTTTGGTGTCGATATACTTCTGCAAGAACCAATGCCCTTTCTTCAGTAGCATCATCGATTTGATAACAAACTTCTCCGTGCGTTCCCTTTACAGTGATACTTAGCCCTTGAACTGTATCAAATGCTGAATTTCCTTCTAATGTTGCTGTAAAAAAACAATGCTGTATAGTGGGTGAAAGCTTCTCTAACTGAATAGTAAAAACCACTTTATTCATGTCATTTTCTTTCAACAAAACACTTCGTTCTGGATCTGTTTCTTGGTTATAAAATATCATATAATCATCTGATGGAACTTTACCATTAGCAGCTACCAAAAAAGAACTAACATCTAATACAGACGTAGAGTCCCATCGCACTTCCACGGTGATACTACCACTCTCTGAAAGAATCGTATTACCACCTTTTTGTAGAGAAACAATGTTAGCCATATCAAAACCCCTTTATACTGTTATTATCCCATCCCTAAATCTATGTATATTTTCAAATTTTATATAGTTCTAGCCTACTTATAATCATTTATTGGTCCTTTATCCATTATAACTTCTACCATATTTGAAGACCCCATCCTAAGTTTCGGTCTACGCTCTGAATTTGGTGTACTATAAAGCTCTAATGGGCTGATAATAACTCCATCTTGCGTATTATGAAGTATTCCGGGAACACAGGAATAAATTCTATCATTATTATTTGCATTCTTGGCGAATATTGTAACGGAGGTTCCATTATGATTGTCTATACTTATGGAAACCTTGTATCTGTAGAATGAGCCTGTGCCATTTGACTGAGCAGAGTAAACCACAGGAACAACTGCAAGAATATTATTATTTAACCTTAATTTGATTACTTCTGTCTTGGTGGATCGACTATCTCTCCCAACATCCCCCATATGTTCGACAGCTCCATTGCCAAAATTCCTCAGTGGAGGTGTTCCTTTCGCCCCAAACATAGCTACATCTATCTGCTTACCATCCTTTGTATAGACTAAAGCATATATATCATAATCTGTACCCGTCTTCCAAGATACTGTAGCTGTAATTTCTGGTGTTTTATCAATGATAACTGGCCTTTGACCTTTATTCAGACTTATCTTACCCTTTACCTTTTCAAGGTTTATCGATGACAATATGTTTTGTCTTTTCTTATTCTCAGGAACAGTTAGGGGTTTATCAGGTTCTTGCGGTGTATGTTTTTTTATAGTTTTAGTATCAGAAGGCTTGTTTTGCTCATCAGGTTCAACCTCAACCCCGTAATTATCACATAACCCTTTAAGCCCAGAATCAAATCCACGCCAGATTGATCTTGCTTTTGTCTGACCATTCCTTAGATATAATTCTAATACTACAATTCCATTTTCATTTGCGAAACTAAATGGGGTTAACTGAATAATAGTATTATCGGAACATATCTCTGCCTTCAAATTTTTCACATTTGAAAATCCTGTACTATTATCCTCTGTAAGAGTTATAGCTATTTTAGTAATACTTTCAGGAACTTTACTCATGTCAAAATTAATTTTATGTACTTTTGTATTGCCTACATTCTCAGATGGTATAAGCGTAGCTACACCAGAAGAACTCTTTGGCTGATTATAAAAAATAATTCCACTATCTCCTTCTACCTTACCTGAGTCAGTTAAAAGGAAAGCTGTTAAGGAAATATCGATCGAATTAGACATTTCGTAGCTAACTGTAACAGTACCTTTTGGAGAACTTAAAACTGTATTTGCTCCCATTTGAAGAAATTGATTCATTTAAACCTCTCCTTACGCCTATCTATTGATAATCTAAGAATTTCATAAAATTACACTCTACATTTTTTGAAATATTATGTATTTTTATAGTATCATAAAATTAGTAAATACAACCAAATACAGAAAGCTATTTCTTGATTTTTAAGTAAAAATACTATAAAAATTTTTCGTTTTAATTTAGTAGATTTAGATATCAAACACTTAAACATAAACAGAGGTAACGAAAAAGTCGCCCCTATTTAGTATTGAAAGGCGACTTTTGATATAATTAACTAGATTCACATGAATTTTTTTCATATAAATTGACTTCATACTAGTAGCAAATATTAACGACAAGCATCGGCTTTATTCGGACTCAGTACTGTTATTGTTTACTACGCCTTTAGGCTCAACCAACATGATATGGCATTCCTTTTTGGCGAAAGGCTTTTGATCGGCCCCTCCCGGAACAATAAACATCTCTCCCTTGGAGATTTTCACCTGACCATCACGAAAATCAATGAACATTTCTCCTTCGATTACAATGAATACCTTATCTGCGCCTTCATGATTGTGCCAGATAAAATCCCCATCAATCTTAATCAACTTAAATAGAAAATCATTTATTTCACCAACGACTTTCGGTGACCAGAGCTCGTTGATTTGAGATAGCTCCTCATTCAGATTAATAGCTTGATAATGCATACTCATCTCTCCTTATTTTTTGATCTTTATGATGCCATTTGTTTTCGGTGATTTTTTCCTCTTACTTATTTAAGACATTCGTTATATTTTGCAAAGCGTATTCGATAGCTAATGGACCACCAGTAATCGCAGATGTGTCCATTAAATGGATATTACCTTTCTTTACAGCATTTAGATTATTCCATACATTACTTTGTTTTAAGCCATTCATTAATTTTTCCTTCTTCGTAATGTCACCTATAAGGAAAATATGATCTGCTTGAACAGTTGAAATTCCTTCAAACGAAGTAAATTCATTATTAGTGCCTTTAAATGTATCATCTGGTGTAAGCCCCAGCCCCTTTTCTTTATCAAACGCAAGTGTATAAACTGGATTTTCTTCACCTAGAACATTAAAAGTTTTTCCATCCCAAGACAAAATAAGTGCTACTGACTCCCCTTGAATGGACTTTAATGCTTTACGCCCATTTGTAATTTCTTTCATCATTTTTTCAATTACATTTTCTGCTTCGTCTTCCTTCCCAATAATCTCGGCTACAGTTCGAAGTCCATATTGCCAATTTTCATAGATGTCCTTGGAATTTAATGTAATGATCGGTGCAACTTTTTCAAGTGAATCATACAATTTTTCCTGATGCTCTGTTGCTAAAATAATATCAGGCTCAGTAGATAGAACTTTTTCAATATTAGGAGACAATTTATCACCTAATTCTTCTGCTGAATCCATTTTTCCATTTAAATAAGATAAAGAAGATAGATACTCTTTATCAGTAGTAGCAGCAGGTGGCTCACCTAATGCAACTAATATTTCAGGATAAAAGTACCATAACGAGACCACTTTTTTTGGCTTTTCTTCGATAACAATTTCTTTACCTAAGGCATCCTTAAATGTTCTTGGCCAATCAGTTGCATCTACATTAACTGCCGATGTAGTTGATTCTTTATTATCAGCAGGTGTTTCATTACAACCTGCTAGTATGCCTGCTAATAATAGCATTGAGATTAGCAGACCTTTAATCTTTAGCATTCAATATTCCTCCACCATAGTATTTTCTTTGGTATGACATTAGTATAGTAAAGGTAATTTTAGAATTGAATGGATGCCTGTTGAAATTAGCATGGATTATTGATGAACTTCTCTCGATATTCAGTAGGAGAAATACCGAATTGTTTCTTGAACACTCTACTAAAATAAAAGGGGTCAGCAATCCCAACAGTTTGCGCAATTTCTTGTACAGGCGCATCACTTGTGAATAGCATTTCTTGTGCCTTGTTTATACGATATTTTAATAAGTATTCTGCGGGTCCCATACCTGCATGTCTTCTAAATACATAAGAAAGTCGATTTCGATTAACGTTATTTTGTTCTGCAAGCGATGCTATTGTAAGGCTTTGATAATAGTATTCATGAATATAATTAGATACCCGTTCGAATAAAGCATGCGATTCATAGTTATTTTGCCTATTAGCAACACATAATAAGGCTTCATTCAATACATCACGAAAAAGCATTTCGGTCTGAAACATCGAAATGCCACCACGCTGATTATACACATGCCAAAGACGCATAATTAATTCGATAAGACGGGGAGATTGTCCTGTTGATAATTCAAAATGCTGATGGGAAAAGCTTGACTCTTCTAGTTCAGAATTGCATATCCTATATTGAACAAGAATATATTCCCAATTGATATTACTGAAATTTTCTTGATCTAGTTTCATATTTGCACCCCCATGCACAACTTTTCCTGGCGAAAAGATATAAGGAGTACCATTAAATTGAAATTGTATCTTCCCTGTAAGCGGAAATACAAATCCAGGAAAGGAATCTGTAAAGTCGGCGTAGGGCACACCTGAATCTCTAGAATATCGATATACTCCTTCTACTTGAAAAGGAGTGTGTGCTAAATGCACTGCTAACTGATTAACGTCGATTTCCATATTGCATACCTCATCTCAATAATAGTGAATCCATCAAAAATCTACCGCTGGAATGCGGAAAGGTGGCAAAAGAACACTCGCCTATTTTCACATTATCGATAATGATTATCATTGTCAATGTAGACAGATCAGAACTACGAGTATCATAAAATGGTTCAAAGCTAAGAGCATTTTGAACAATGTTTTCAAAATCGGTGTTTCCATTAATATTATGAGTATTTTCTTGGAGCAATTTCGCTCATCTTTAACCTTTTTCTTATCAAGTATGGAGATCAGGCATTAGTAGCTTACGAAATCTCATCACATTTATTGCAATTTCCTGAATTTATTCTAAAAAAAGACGATGACAAATTATGCCCGTCATCGTCTTTTCGTTTAATTCTCTGTTAATTGTAATATGCGATACAATAGTATAGCGAACTGTGCACGTGTTAATGGTTCATTCGGATAGAAGTAACCATTATCCCCTAGTACAATGCCTTTTGCGGCTAATGATTTACGTGATGCCGATATGGCTAATGAGATTACTAAATTAAATAAAGATCGCATTTTATTACAATCTTCCCAAGCCATGATGGCTCAGATCAATCAAATGAGCCAAGAGGTTCTGAAGTTATTAGGTAATAATTAAAAAAACAGCACCATTTCTAAAATGTACCCTATAAGATAGACAGTTAAAAAAGTCTCTCCTACTGGGTACTTTTATTTATAATGAACATTACAACTAAATGGAGCAGAACTTATGTCAAAGAAAACTATTTACTGATCAAGAACAAATATTACTCCTGATACATCCTTATGTAAAAGCTGTTAGTGAAAAAGGGACAACTTACACAGATGAATTTAAGGTAATAGCGATTGCGGAATATGAAAAAGGAAAATGTTCACGTGAAATCTTTGAAGATGCAGGCTTCTATATCGAACTGGTAGGGATTCACCGAGCAAAATCAGTTTTAACACGTTGGCAAGCAACCTATGAAGAATAGGGTGTGTTAGGGCTTGAAGATACACGCAAATATCTTACATAGGTGCTATCTTTTAATACTCTTTATTGATAATAATGAGTCATTTGGAATTCCAACCATGTGATTACTTATGATACGGTTCTCCAATCTGAATCTAAATAAGGTTCTTACTGATTTATCCTATAAAATAGGCTTTGAGAATTGTTAAGATAATTCCTATGGAGAACCCGCATATAGCTCCATTCACTCGTATCCATTGCAAATCCTTACCAATGTTATTTTCCATCATATTGATAAGAGTCTCATTATCCAATTTTTCCAGATTTTCTTTAACAAGAACTCCTATTTTTGAATGGTTCTTATCAAGGTAATATAAAATTTGCTTTTGAATCCAATTTTCAATACTTTCCATTTTTTCAGGTGTCTCTTGTATGCTATTTATAAAGTTTTGAATAAATGAAATCACATACCTGTCAATAAATTCTTCATCTTCGACTAGAAGGATCAACTTTTTCTGTAGTTGCTTTAAAATCTCAGTAATTTGATCTACCGGGCTCCAATTGTTTACTAGTGTATTCTTCCAATTATTTATTTCAACCATTAATTCTTCCTTATCTTGTATACTCTCTAACTCTTCACGAATTCGAGAAAGGATCAAATGTCTATATGGATTATCATCTTTTTGTAAAAGAATAATTTTTTTAAGAATGAATGGTTGAAGCATATTTCCTAGCTTTTCCTCATTTATAAAATTTCTAAAAGAACTAATTGCCACCTTTAAAAAGCCATCTGCCTCGATATTATCAAGTAATTGTTTGGCCATTATTCCTATTTTTCGCTTTGTCTCTTCTTTAGACATCCACTTTTCGATTTCAATCAAGATATAATTCAAAGCTTTTTCATCTAATTTTCTGTTTAGTGCTTGAGTAATTATAGATTGAAGAAATTTTTCTACTTTTAAAGTATGAAGATATTCCTTTAACTCCTTTTCAATAAATAGAGCTAATTTTTCTAAATTTACAGAGTTGATTATCTCATTAAGGATCGAACTGATTCTTCTTTTCAAAGTTACTGATGACAATTCTTTCTCAGCAATTTGTATGAGTTTATCTGCAAAATTAATTTGTTTGATTTTCTCTTTAATACTGTCTTTAGTCAACCAATCTTTTTCAAGCATGGAGATAAGACCTATAATCATTCTATCTCGGTTTTTTGGAAGCAATGCGGTATGTGGAATAGGGATGCCCATTGGATGGCGAAAAAGAGCAGTAACAGCAAACCAATCTGCCAGTCCTCCAACAAGCCCTGCCTCAAATCCACCTTGCAATAATCGCCCAGTAAAGGTTTCTTGAAAAGGAATTGTTATAAGAAAACCAGCACTCATAACTCCTAAAGAAATTTTCGCTAAATAATTTGATTTCTTTCCTTTTTTTTTCAATGTAATTAACCTCTTAAATTATTTTTAATACATATTACATTTAATCAGATTTTAAATTTTAGAATATACTTTTATTGATTCTCTTTCCTTGTTACTAAAAATAGCCTTTACTTATGATAAGGTCTCTGATAAATAATCTTTCTTGTAATATGTGCATTGTAAATTATAAAGATTATCTATTAAAGTTTACCTGAAAAATTAAGCTTGTATTCTTCTTTATATTTATTTTTAAATAAAAGTGCTCTTAATAAATTCAGTTCAACTTGAGGATTCACTTCTAAAGAATATCTTATTTTATAGAAGTTCTTATATCCACTGACCTAAATGACATACCGATGAATCGTTTAGACTATTTTAGAAGTAAATCAGAGCTCTACTTCTAAAATCGTTCTATAACTCTTTTCATGAAACCTTCAGCTGCTTTACTCAAATATTTGTCGTTACGATAGAAGATATCAAGTTCCCTCGTTGGTGCATTTTCAATGGGTATTGATCGAATACCTAGCGATTGGAAGTTTTCGATAAGTTGGCTAGGTTGAATAGTAGCACCAATGTCTTTTTGAACGAGTTGAAATAATGATGTAGCCGAGCCAGTTTCCATAACACTATTAATCGTTATTCCTTGTCTATCACACCATTTATCGATTAGGTCACGACCACATTTCCCTTGAGGATACATAACAAGTGGTATATCTACCAACTCTTCTGGTTTGACGCTCTTCCTCTGAGATAAGTCATGATTTTCATTCACAAATAGACTGTACCTCTCCGTATAGAATGGAATACGCTCTAAATAAGAATTTGCTTCTACCTTTAAACCAATGCCAATATCCACTACATTACCTAGCACTTTTGTTAAACTTTCTATTGTCGGAAATACTTGCACTTTCGTGTTGGGGAATTCCTTTCGAAAATCAATTAAAATCTCGGTTAAGCGATAATCAAGATCCGAAGGCAGTATTGCTATGCGCAAATGTCCCTTGTTTAAATCTATCAAATCAGAGATAGCTTTCTTGGCATTTTCTAAATCCTGATGAACTTTTAGAGCATAGTGCTCAAGTAACTCACCAGCTTCCGTTTTCACTGTTTTTTTGCCAATTCGATCGAATAATGGTGCCCCTATTTCCCCCTCTAGGACACGTATCTGCTGACTTAACGTCGGTTGAGAAATCCCCAATTTAAAAGCAGCTTCAGAAAAATGTAACTCCTTACACAGCATAAGGAAGTAATTTAATTGTCTAATTTCCATATCAAATTCTCCTTTTCTATAGCCAAAACCTATTGTTTGTATAGAAAAAATAGTATTGAACTATTATATTTCGAATTTTACAATGAACGTATTAAAAAGGAAAGGAACTTAGGTAGGATACTGTGGTGAAAAATTATTAGAAAAGGAGTTTACAAATATGAAGAACAGATATATTGAATTGATGGAAAAGAGACGTTCAATTTACGCCCTAGGAAAAAATGTAGAACAGACTGAAGAAATACTTCAAGAAACTATTATGGAGGCAATAAAGCATAGTCCAACTGCTTTTAACTCACAAACCTCACGAGCAGTGATTTTATTTAACAAACATCATGATAAATTATGGGACCTAGTCGAAGAAAAGTTACGCTCAATTGTTCCAGCAGAAAACTTTGCCAGAACAGAAGAAAAAATAGAATCTTTCCGTGCAGGCTTCGCGTCCATTTTATTTTTTGAAGACCAAGACGTCATACAACAGTATCAAAATCAATTCTCTCTATACGCAGAACAGTT
The DNA here is from genome assembly GCF_058788755.1 of Lysinibacillus sp. FW301-JW8. NCBI lineage: Bacteria > Bacillati > Bacillota > Bacilli > Caryophanales > Bacillaceae > Lysinibacillus > Lysinibacillus sp. FW301-JW8. The sequence goes on along the minus strand of NZ_JBYTBB010000009.1, from coordinate 57,981 downwards.
CCCTATCTGGTCTGAACAAGCAACCGGAATTGCGCAGCATTCTGTATGGATGGCATTAGCACAAGAAAAAATAGGTGCCTCCCTTCAACACTACAATCCACTTATCGATCAAAATGTGAAAGATGAATGGGGAATTCCGGATCATTGGAAATTAACTGCACAAATGCCATTTGGAAGTATTGAAGCAATGCCAAGTGACAAAGAATTTTTGGCAAATGAAGAGCGCTTTAAAGTGTTTCGCTAATATACCTTAAAACTTTAATCCGTGGTAGTTTTCTTTATCCCCCACCTAACTTCGTTGCCTATAGCTAATTTTTGAGGTGGGGGTATTACTGCCCGATCATGCGGGATAAAAGGATTGGAGTCTTCGTAAAATGTCTAAAAAAACAAAAGCTTATTTCGCTGCAACCATGTATGCACTCATCATTGGCTTTTCATTTATGTTCGTAAAACTGAGCCTTGTTGCCGCTTCACCGCTTGATACACTTGCATACCGCTTTTCTATAGCTTTTATTATCGCTACTGCTATTATTGTCTTGAAAAAGATTAGCTTAAACGTGACAAAGAAGGACGCATGGCGGATTCTTCCGTTAGCTTTGGTTTATCCTACTTTGTTTTTCACATTCCAAACGTTCGGCCTAGTATACGCCTCTTCTTCAGAAGCTGGTATTATTCTAGCTACTGTACCAATTTTCACACTGATTTTAGCAGCAATATATTTGAAAGAACATACAGTACCATTACAAAAGGTCTCGGTGTTATTATCAGTCTCAGGTGTCATTTTCATTTTTGTTATGAATGGAGCTGATACAGGTTCACAAAGTATAAAAGGAATTGTCCTTATGTTACTGTCAGCCCTTACTGGTGCTTACAATACCGTTTTAGCACGTAAACTTGTGCAACATTACTCATTTTTCACGATAACTTACGTTATGACATTCTTTGGCTTCATCTTTTTTAACATTGTGGCTATTGGAAATCATATGATAATGAAAACGATGCATCAATTCATCGAACCATTTTCAAGCGGAACGTTTATCATCGCTATTGTTTATCTTGGAGCACTTTCATCTTTAGGAACTTCATTTTTCTCCAATTATGCACTTTCGCAAATTGAAGCGTCAAAAATGAGTGTCTTTAATAATTTAGCAACATTAATTACAATTATTGCTGGCGTCCTTTTCTTAAACGAAACGATTCAATCCTATCATATTTTCGGTACCATCATTATTCTCCTAGGTGTTTTAGGATCAAACTATAATGCTAAGCAAAAAAGTGAAAGAGCCTACGCTATTCCTAGACAAGCAAATGATGAATAACCAGAAGTCCGAAGATAACGTACATTTATCTATGTAAGAAAAGCGTAAGTACCCCTAAAATGCAACATGTTTTTTGCCAATTCCAGCGTGCTTTGGACGAAACATTATATACACTAGATACAATTTCGGAAGCTTTCCACTTATAAGGAATAAATCCTAAAACAGGTTGTTTCAAAAAATGACACAAAGCGAAAACTCACGTATCGTAATTATTGTCGAGACAAATTACGTTAGGAGTTTTCGCTTTGTGTTTTCATTCTAAAAAATTATTTTATTAACGGAACAACTTAAAAGAAAGGCACAAGCTATTACTATGTGAAATATGAGTCAAAACACTCCCCTACTTGTGGAAAGGGCACTGAAAAAGTCGATTTGCATCACAATTTTTGTGGCAAATCGACTTTTTTAAGTTTTCAAATCTAACAAAAGACAAATTTCTAATATACAAAAGTGAATTTTTTTAGTTTTTCAGTGCCCTTAATTAGATAAGATGATTTTTTTTATTTCATCTGTCTACCTAATTGGGAGCATATCAATAATAGCTGTCTGTTTTTCTTAATACGTATTATTAAAACAATAATTACTTTTTAAACAGTTATTTATAGTAGAATTAATAATAACGTTATTGTAAGAAATGGAGTGAATAAAGTTGGGAAGGGAAGAAAAGAAAAGACAAACTAAATTAGCTATAACAAACGCTGCTTTCAAATTATTTTCGGAAAACGGATATGAGTCGACAAAGGTTGAAGATATTGTGAAATTAGCGGGAGTTTCTAAGGGTACTTTTTTTAATTATTTTCCGACAAAAGAGGCAGTCATAGAGGATTTCGAAAAAATTTCAATCTATTCAGAAGCTGAAAAATTAATGAATATTACAAGTCCAGTAGTACCTAAACTACTCTCTTCGTTAATTAATATCGTACATAATTTAAACTATACAAGGTCATTAAGAAGAGCAACTTTAATGGCAACTCTCTCAAGTGCTAATAATTTAAATAATCACATAGATAATATGAATAATCTTCGTGCTTTATTGATTCCAATTTTTAAGCATGGACAAGAAACGGGGGAATTTACACAAAAATTATCCCCTGAAACACTGGCAGACTTAACTATTCAAATGTTTATTGGTGTATTAACCCACTGGTGTCTTGGTGGAGGCGAAGATGATCTTATTACACAACTTATGATGAGTTTTGATGTTTTCTTTAAAGGAATATCTTCATAAAGATCCTGTTCATTTCTAAAGTACTCCTGCGAGAATAGCCTGGGTTATAAAAACTCGCAGGAATGTTGTCAAAGAGAGAATTGGAGACAAGTAGAGAACTAATATATACTCTTCTTATTAAATTTATCGACTAAACTTTGAGAACGTCTATGATTTGTACCAGAGAATAGTAGACTAATAACCGGTAATTTTCGAATAATAAAATACGATATTAAATGGCTAAAGACAATCCCCAATAGTGATGCTAATACGAATTTTATATAGCCTGAAACAGGTACACTAATTAAAATATATTGAATTCCAATTAAAACCGGAATATGAATAATGTAAACACAAAAGGAATTTTTAGCTAGCGTCTCAATCCATTTTGATTTTCTATTTAATTTACGTTGAAATAATTCAATTAAACCAATTGAAAGTCCTGTACATAAAAAGGTATCATAGATTGCATAAATAAGTGAACTACTATCCCATCCACCCCTTGAATATGGTACAAACCCAATGACATTTAAAGCAATTAATAAAACTCCTATAAATAACCATAAATTACCAACGCCTTTAGGGATATTATAAATCCAGTTACTATTAGCAGCTGTTATTCCCAAAACTACAAATGCTAAATATTGAGGAAAGTGTGCATACTCCATTTGGATAAAACCTAGTACACCAATCCATTCATCAATCGAATAACTTGTTCGAACTAAAAAAGTGATTAACGATACGATAATAACAAATATAAAAATATGTTTATGTGTTGGAGAAATTGAAATTTTTGGTAAATTAATATTTTTAAAAAGATTCATTAATAATAGATATATCAGTGAATAAATAAGAAGATGTTCAATAAACCAAAGATGGCCAAAATTTAGGTCTGGCCAAGATGGTCCTGCCCAATTTAATGGTTTTTCACCAAATCCTAGATAAATATTTTTATAGTATTCATATAACGATAGGTTAGGGTAACCACGAAATTCATTATAATAAAAGTACATTATTAAAGGAATCATTACTATAAATCCAAACAATAAAGGTATACCAATTCTCTTCAACCGATCTTTCAAAAAACCTATATTCCCTTTGTGTTTATACGCAAGAGGAATAAAATAAGCAGAAAGAAAAAAATAAAGACTCATATTAAAGGCAGAGTTTATCCCAAAAAAAACGCTCAAGTCAGAATCGACACCCAAATCTCGTACATACCAAAAACCATTTGACCCGCCATAAGGTTGACCTGCATGGTGGACGATTACAGTGCAAGAAAGAAACACTTTTAAAAAATCCATAAAATGAATACGTGTATTAGACAACTTACATTTCCCCTTTTTTTTGGAAATAACCACTAAACTATTTATAATGTTTTTTAGACTCACGGTCAATATTTATCTTATTATTTTATTGATTAAATTTTAGAATATTTATTTTACAATCATTATTTATGACTACGGGTCAATTTATATATGGTTAATTACGTGAAATTTCACTTTAATATAAAATGTTTAGTGCAAAATAAAAAAGGAGCAGAATGGAACTGGAAGTTCTAGCAGTTATGGGTCCGTTAAAACGTAAAAAAATATCATTGTCCGCACCCTTCAAATCTACTAACCTTCTAATTGGCAAAAAAGTCGATTAGGAGGAATGGAAAGGATGCTTACAATGATACAAGTTCATCATATCAAATTTTTGTATGAGGAGAAGGGTTATTCCTTACGGAAAATAGCAAATGAAACGGGACATGATTTTAAAACCGTACAAAAATACGTGGAGCAACAGGATTTTAATCTGAAACTAGAGAAGCGTAAAACCGTGTCAAAAAAAGATAGATGTATATAAAGATGAAATCATGGATTGGCTGATAGCGGACTTAGAAATGCCAAAAAAGCAGCATCATACGGGAAAGCTTGTGTTTGATCGCTTAAAGGAAAAGTGGATCTACATCAAGTTTTTGGACACATCTCGCTTAAGTTTTCTTCTTGGGCAACATCCCGAATGGATTATTCCACATCCCACGTAGCCCGTCAAAGTGAAAAGAGCCATTGACCGCCTACTTGGATGTAGACATCAACTGAACAGGTTGATGCTCGCTTTTATTGTTATTTATTAATTGTAATAACTTATATTCTCCGCAAAACTGGACTTTCTATTTAAATGAACTTAATTTTGGATTATTAGCTCACAATACAGCTGCAAACAATTTACCTTTCTCTATTAATTATGAAGCAAATAAATCACTAATCATATCATTATCAATATGATTAGTGATTTATTCAAAAACCGCACTTACTTATGGTACGGTTCTCTGCAATAAGTATAAGTGCGGTTTTTTTCGCCAACGTTTTATAATAAAGAAAAGGACGGTGATAAGGATGTTAACGAAAGATATACAGCAACAATTGATTGAAACAATTAAGCAGCAGATTAATCCAGATTTTATTATTTTGTTTGGTTCCTTCTCAAAAGGTACTGTGCGTGACGAAAGTGATATTGATCTTGCGTATTTTAGTAAACAACCTTTATCATCTTATGAACGTTTTTTACTGTCTGGCGATTTGGCATTGGTCGCAAATCAGGAAGTAGATTTAATTGATTTAAAACAAATTGATACCGTTTTTACGATGCAAATTTACAAGCAAGGCATACCAATTTATATACATGATGAAAATGAATATACTCGTCAAAAAATGCGTGCCTATAGTATGTATGCTACATTAAGCGAGCAGCGTGCCCCGATAATTGAAGCGATTAAAGAAAGAGGAAGTGTTTTCGGCGATGAATGATGTGCTATTAAGTAAAACAACGACTATCGAACGCTGTATAAATCGGATTCATGAAGTTTATGCGGGAAATCCTAATAATTTAAAGGATTATACAAAGCAAGATAATATCATTTTAAATATTCAATGCGCTTGTGAGGCGAGTATTGATTTGGCATGCACATAGTAAGTGAACGAAAATTAGGCGTCCCGAAAGCAAGTCGTGAAGGGTTTAAGCTGTTACAGGAAGCGAAAACATTAATGAATATGGTTGGTTTCCGCAACATCGCACAACATACTACCAAGCACTTCAACTTGATATATTAGAAGCGATTTTAGAACAAATGAAATTGAACTGAATGGACCAATTTCCGCTTTAGACGATTCTTTTCATATGAATTTACGTGAAGCAAATGAACAACTCCAAAAGCTTCTTGAAAAACTAGAAAACGAAGGAATCTAAATGAATCCCCTCGTTTTTATTAAGTTACACTCTACCTCTCCCAAATTAATGTCATCTGTTGTAAAATTTCTTCCCATGTCTGCTCCTTTTCTTTCGTTATTTTATCAAGATCAAATTCCCCATAATATACTGCATCAACCGTTTTACTACCGTCTACTAACTTTAATCGTTCCGGTCCAACTCTTTTTTCCTCTCGTAAAAAGTTGCTATTTGGGGAATGGGCAATTGTTTCAACATAATAAATTAAGCTAATTCTTTTCTTTTCTCCATCTATTTCAACTTCTAAAGGGTGTGTCATATGCGATCCTGCATGACTTTCTCCAAAATAATTTAAAACAAGCGTTCCTTCTGCCGTTTCTTCAATTTCAAATAAATCTGTTGCATATGGAATTGGCTTTTCGTAATAAAATATAAATGAAAATATTGCAAACCCTAATATGATGGTCGATAAAACAGAACTAAAAATAAGAATCCATTTTTTTCTATTCCACCGTTTATTAAGCTGGCTGAATAAAGTTGCTTTATTTTCAATTGGTACATAAAGTGTTCCCTTCATTTGCTCATATTCATTTTTACAACTCTCACACGTTAGTAAATGCTCATTAACTAACGATTTTGTATCATCACTTACTACCTCATCTACAAAAAGTGGCAACAGATCTTGAATAATTGAACATTTAATTTCCTTCATCTTGTTTCGCCTCCATATACGCCATTATTTTCTTTTTCGCACGATAATACGTTACTCTAGCCCAGCCATCACTTTTTCCAAAAAGATGCCCAATTGTCTCAAAAGAAAGTTCACCAAATGTTCGAAGGGAGAAAACTTCTTTATATGGTTCTTCCATTGCGTGTAAAAATCTATGAATCATCAACGCTCGTTCTTCATTCATCAAATAATCTACAAGTTGAACATCCTTCTGCGGTGAATTTTCTTCCATATTTATCTCACGTTGTTGCTTTTTATACTGAGTAAAATATGTATTCTTAGCGATTGTAAAAAGCCATGCCCTTACATCTTTTTTACCATCAAATTGATGAAATGATTTCAGTGCCTTAAAAAAGGTCTCTTGTGTAATTTCTTCTGCTATATCCTTGTCAGATACTAAAGATTTTGTATATAAGTAAACATCCTGAAAATATGCTTTGTAAATTTCCCCAAAATTCAATTTCTCCCCTCCTTCACTTAAATAACTAACGAAATAATAAAACGTTACAAGATTTTCAAAAAAAAAATAGACATATTCATTTTATCTGAATATGCCTAAGTATTAATTACACATTTTTTTAAAATTTCTAGGACAAAACCGCACTTACTTATGATACGGTTCACCGTAAACGTTCTAAGTGCGGTTCAAATAAATTGCCCTATAAATTCAACATAGTCGAATATATAGATTTAACTTTTACAAGCCCTCTTATTTTTACTTTTGAAAATAGTGGACCCCTTTATATTTATATAAAATAAAATCATTACGAAGATACTCATAATTGATTTTGTGCAATATGTTCTTTACGTAACCACAGATGCTTCCCTTGTTCTAAAAACAAAATGTTACAAGCCAGGCGTATTGTTAAAATGTAGTGAGTACTTTCTTAATATAACTTTTCAAAAGTTGCAGCAACTTCAGGATTTTTTTCTCTTATACTATCTCCATATTCTTTAAGTTTGTTAATTAAATTATCACCTTTTAATTTATGTTCACCTTTCTCAAGTATTATCTGTACACAATATTCTATTAATTCACGATTATTTTTAATTAAATCCATAATTTGATTAATATATTCTTCCCTTGAAAAAGTGAACTCCGCTTCAATTAAATCTTCCAGTGATTCTTTGAACATTTTCATCGATTTCAGAAGTCTCGATCGATTTGAAAAAAGAATTGCACTTGATTTAGAAACTTCAATAGCTTTAGAAAAATTGTGGAATGCTTTCTGATAAAAGTTCTGCTTTAAATTTTCCGATTTTTCAATATCACCAAGTAAATTATAAACAATCGCACTGTTGTTATAATCATGTAAATTTAGCTCATTCTCATTTGCTTTAACTATATATTTTTCGAAATTTTCTCTAGCTTTTTTATAATAATCTATTTTTTCGATTTCCTTTATCTTTGCTTCTCTAGCATAATCAAAATATAAATTAGCCAAGTATCTATAATTTTTCACAAAAATAATATTTCTACCTGCTACAGCCATCCCCTTTTCATAGTATTCTATAGCCTTTTCGTAACTATCCTTACTTCGATATATTTCTGATATTTTAAAAAACAAATTATAATCGATATTATCATGATTCATTAATGTTTCCTCAATATCATTGATTTCAGAAGTTCCGTTTCCATCATTTTCATTTATTAAATCAACTAACTGTTGGAATAATAAATATATTTTTTCTTCATTTACCGTCTCAGGTATTAGGTTTACCATACCATCTTCTGAAATGATAACAATAACACATTTTTTATCTAATTCTTTGAGTTTTTCTAAATATCGATATGCAGAATTGTATCTTGCCCCTCTACTAGCATCTCCTATATTTTCTTTGGCTATTCCATCTAATATCACACCGATTGCATGACACTTACCGTAAATATCAAAATATATTGCTCCATCGATAGACGTAAGAAATTTAATATATTCTGGGATAATTTCTGCAGATTCTATCAAAATGGACTGTTTTTTAAGTGTTTTCAGTTCAGAAACAGCAGTATCATAATCAGTAATTACTACCATAGTCCCGTGTTTCTGTTCTCTAGCGTGCACCACTACTTGTTCAAGGTAATCAATTACATCCTCACTTATATTTAATTCCTCGTCGAAATACTCGGATTTGAGAAGTCTTTTAAACTTTTCACTTGTATAGCCTTCTCCTTCAATAATAGGGCTTTTAAAAGATAATTTAATAAGACTCTTATCCAGAATTTCTAAATTTTTATTTGTCTTGTATATTTTTTTCCCGCTTTCACTCACTAAACTTCCTAAAGTAGATTCAGTTTCTTTTGTTGTTATAAGGTAAAGATTATATTTAGATAACCCTCTAAAATCAATCTTAAACAAAATAGAGTCATTTAATTTACTCCAATTTATTTTGCCTAAACCATAAATCATTTCATGATCAGAAATTAAATAAAGATCCTTTTCATTATTGGTCAATTCAAGTAATTTTCTAATCAGCTTAGCATCATTTAATGCAATTAAATCATCATATTGAAACTTTATAGTAAAATCAATAGGGTTTACATCGTTTTTTAAAACACTACGATTAAGAAATAAAATGGACCCAAAGGGACTATAGCCCTCGTATGTCTGATTTGAAATATCATCTATTTTTTCTAATAAATTATTAATATAATATTGATTGTTCAATTTATTATCAAAGATATGTTGTATTTCTTTAAGCTTACTCTTTTCTTGCAAAATTTCTTGTAATTTTCCAAAATAAAGACGAATCATCCTTCTATTATATTGAATACTGTCTTCGTTATATTTTTTATTGATTGTATAATTTTTACCTATTTTTAACGTGTGATTTTGATTCTCAACAAAGTAATCAATAAAATAATAATCTAAAACCATTCTTAAAAAACTTAAAATTGGTCTATTGTAAAATAAATCTATTGTTTCAAAATCTACATTTCTTATTTCAATTAGATAATTTACAGTGTCAATTACTTTGTCTCTCTTAATACTAAAACTATTCATATACAAAATTCTTGAATTATCTTCATGAATATACACTAATCTTTTATTAACGTCTTCATCATTATTTAAATCTTCATTATCCTGGGATTCATTTAATATAATTTTTGAATTATCTTTTGGGCTCAAAAATTTTTGTTGATTGCAATAGTTAAAAAATTCAGTTTTAATTTCTTTTCCTTTAAAAGTAACATCTAAGCCCAATTCATTATATAAATACGTCAATTCATTGAGATTATCCTGGCTAATCTCTGTCTCATTATTATTTATTGATAGCGTTTTTTTCACTCTTAGTATTTCTTTACAACTATCATTATTATCTAATACTATAGAATAAAGCTTTAAGTCCAGTTTTTTATCCAATGTTTTTAGTATTTCATTAAGTTGAATGTATACTAGTTGATTTAAAGTTTTTATACTTTTAAAATACGAAGACATTTTAATTCACCCACTTCTCCCGAAGGCTTATATACAACTTGCATTAATGGAAATCAAATAGTTCCTTATAGGATTTCCAAAAATGCCGTGCCGTATCTCTAGAGCTATAACTTACATTATTACTAATAAGAATATTATACCAAATAAAGAATCAACTTATTTTTATAAAATAAAATATAGTAGACAACATTTGAGTTGGGAGTTTAGATAATTCTTTAATTAAATACTTTTCTGAAAAGTCCCCTAGTCCTTCGTTATGTATAAATTTATAATCTATCAAGGACGAGGAAAAAATTTGAAATAGAAATTCAATCTAGCCTACAAATAAAGAAACCAAAGACCGTTCTCCTTTTGATCATAAAAAACCGCACTTACTTATGATACGGTTCTCCGTAATGTACCTAAGTGCGGTCTTTTAAATCCTCAGGTAAAGAAGCTTTGACCTCATCAAAACTACTTTTAATCTTTCTTTCTTGCTCTTCAAGTAGCCTTAATTTTTCTGGAGTAGTTTTTTTCAGTACTTCTTCAGATAATTTTTGATTACCAGTTAATGCTTCATACAGTACTCCTAATAGTTTTACAACTAAGTCTTTAGCATTTGATACGAGTTCTACAAAACCTGGTGATTGAATATTTAACTTAATATCCAAGTCTCGAAGATTATATTTACTTACTTCATTTTCTAAATCGTTTATTACATTAATTGTTTCAACGATAGATGCTATAAATTTTGATAAATCATAAGCCGGTATATCATCTTCTTTTTTTACAGGTAAAATTAAAAAACTTTCCTCACCTTTTTTAAAAAAAGAATACATAGTTCTATCAATGAAATGTGAATATTCGTTAGCACTATTAACTGCTTGTTGTGCTTGCATCATTCTAAATAAATAAGGATCTAAATTGTCTCTATCAACTGTTTTAATCCAATTTATTTTTCTAGATTTAATAAAACCTTCCTCTGCTTCGCCTAAAGTTCTATTAAATAAATCTTCTTCTACAATCCCAAAACTAATTTTTTTTGAACCTTCGCTTGGAATCATTACAACATCACCAATGTTTATATCATAATAAATTTACGAATTTGGCTATATATTCTTCCAGGTTGATTGTCAGGATAGAATTCTAAAATTTTTTCTTTCATGCTTTCGTTCATTTTTTTGTTAACAAATTCAGATTTATCAGTAAACTCATTCCACCCTATGGCTATATAACTATCTCTGATAAAATTCGAGTAAAATTTCCCACTTTCAGTTCGTACTAGCCAGTATTGGCGATTTTCATTAATGTTTTCTATATCAATATTGAATAAATCTAATAACTCATCACCCTGTGCAAACATTTTTTCTACCCCCACTTACATATATATAATATAATTATATTATAAACGTACTTTTATAAAGGAGGGAATGGATTGAAAGAACAAATTTCACAAATGTTTGTAATTTTTATTGCAGGCTCTTTTATAATAGGAAGCTTTTTTACTGATTTCGTTTCCAATGATAGATTACTTTTCTCTCTAACTCTTGCTGCTCTTTCTTTTACATTCTTAGACCTTTCGAAAGTACTTAAATTCAATATACTTTTTAGTTATCTATTTTTATTATGTGCTGTATTCTCAATCATAGTCTTACCATACTTAGATTTTGTTTACGAATTAATGGGTTCGCAAAATAATCGACTAACAATAATTGGTTTATCTATTGTAATTCTAATTATCGGTATTAGACAACTAATTGAAGAAAGAACTGATTTAAAGCAAGTTAATAATTATATAGATAAATTAGATTCTATTAATAGTGAACTCCAAAAGAAAATGGAAGAGCAAACACAAATTATAAAAGAATTAAATGAACGACTTAATGATAAAATCAAATAATCTAAAAAGCAGAAATAGATATGGTCTATTTCTGCTTTTTTTAACCGCACTTACTTATGATACGGTTCACCCTTCATAATCCTAAAACTCCGATAAATCTGCTCCACCAGGACTAGCTTCATTAGCTGGTGGGGTAATGTCATTTGGCCGAAGGATTGCTGCTCGTCGGCTCGCTTCAATACTTCATTGTGTAGGCCGAGGGAGCCACCGATGACGAAGGCGATTTTGCTTTTGCCATAGGTCATGAGGGATTCAAGATCTGCTGCCATTTGTTCAGAGGTTTTCATTTTGCCGTTAATCGCTAGGGCGATAACGTATGTATCTGGGCTAATTTTGGAGAGAATACGCTCGCCTTCCTTTTTTTTGACGATTTCCATTTCGGCCTCACTTAGCTGCTCGGGGGCTTTTTCATCTGGTACCTCAATAATATCCATCTTTGCATAACTACCGAGACGTTTCGCATATTCATCTATGCCCATTTTTAAGTACTTTTCTTTTAGTTTGCCGACTGATACAATCGTTATATTCACACGTTATCCACCTTTACAATTCATTTACAAACAAATTATCCACAGAAGTTATCAACATATCCACATGTCGATCCTATATATTGTGTAAAGTTATTTACTTGATACAATATATTCTGCTGGTTGTTCACAGTAGCTACATTTTGTGGATAACTTTTTTTCATCTTCGACTTTATCCATAATTGGGAATGCTTTTTGTTCCGCTACAAACATGTCTAAAGCGTGATCTATATGGTTTTTGCAGCTGTATTTTTCCATTTTTTTATGTCTCCTTGTTTTCCGAAATTTCCACAAACTTATTCACATTTCAGTCTATGTTATCCACAATCTATTGTAACAAAGGACTGGCAAGTATGAAAGAAAAGGCTTTCTCTTGCTATTTTGATGTGTAGAAATATTATTCACAATTTTCTAGTTATCCACAATATTTGCTCTATATTACTGTATAAACTGGTCAATTTTTCTTCTATCCACAAAAAAATCAGTGAGGATTATTAGCCCCTCACTGATTTATATTTACAATGAATTACTATTTGTTAATGTTAGTGATAGCTCCACTAATTTACCTTGGCGGTATACTTTCATTGTTAATTTATCACCAATCTTTTTATCATTATATAAATGTTTTCGTAAATCAATTGCCGTTTCTATTTTTTTACCATCCATTTCTACAATGAGATCATATTGTTGAACGCCAGCTTTTGATGCTGGTGAATTATTCACAACGTCTGTAATTACAACACCTGTCGTAATATCTTTCGGTAATTTTAATGTTTGTTGTTGATAGAATGATGGTACATCTGTTAAGTCAACTAATTGAATACCCATTGTAGGGCGCTTCATTTCACCGTTTTTCTCTAATTCCTCAATAATTGGAATGGCTGAGTTAATTGGAATTGAGAAGCCTAATCCTTCTACAGAGGATTCAGCAATTTTCATGGAGTTAATGCCGACTAGTTCACCTGCAAGGTTTACAAGTGCACCTCCACTATTACCAGGGTTGATAGCTGCGTCTGTTTGTAATACCTCTTGCTGCCAATCGATTGTTCCATCACCATTTAAATCAACTGGTACAGAACGATCCTTTCCAGATACAACACCTGTTGTCACTGAACCGTAGAATTCTAAGCCAAGTGGGTTACCGATTGCGATTACTGTTTCACCTTGTTTTAGGACATCAGAGCTCCCAAATTTCGCAACTGTTTTAACATCCTTAGAGCTGATTGAAATAACAGCTAAATCTGTCCATTCGTCCTTACCAACTAACTGCGCTTCTTCCTTTGTTCCATCTGGCATTGTTACCTCTAACTGTTTAGCACCTTGAATTACGTGGTTATTTGTCACGATAAAGGCTTTATCACCCTGAACCTTATAAATAACACCTGAACCGCTTCCAGCAGGCTGGGTTGATGTAGTTGGTGGGTTCCAGAATCCACCGTTTGTCACTTCTTGTATGTTAGTTATACCTACAACTGCACCCGAAGCCATATCCACTGCTTTTGTAACATCCGTTGTCACTTCTGTTGCTACTTGATTGATGGTCGTTTCATTTTTACCTGTACTGCTTGTCGTTGTACCAGGCATCTGATTAACAAGTCCAGGTAGCATGAGCCACACGATCAAAGCACCTATGATGACCCCGATAAGACCACTGAAGAAGTAACCGCCCTTACCTCCGCCACCACCTTTCTTTTTTAGACGCTTCTCTTGTCTTTCTCGCTCCTCTTTTTCAAGTCGCTCTTGAAGAGGTGATTTCTGTATTTCATCATTATTTAGGAAATCACGATTTTTATCATCATCTTGAAAATAGCTCATCTTCCTCATCCTTTCATTTATTACTATTTGTTAGTTGTTACCCTAATAGTACGATTCAAACATTAAAATCAGATGAAAAATAAATAAAATAGACATAAAAATGGCTGTTTCATCGTATTTTTTAAAATTACAATGAAACAGCCATTCAAACAGCTTCGATATTATTAAACCGTTACTAATTGTGTTGGTTCCTCTGCATCCGTATCAAATAACTTTACATACTCTCCTACGATAATACCGCAGGATTGCAATGTTTGCGTGACGCTCATGCGTGCAAGCTCTTTCATATTATTGTCCTTACTTAAATGCGATAAATAAATATTTGTTGGCTTTTCAAATACAACCTCACTCATAGCTACTGCCGCATCTTCGTTTGAAACATGCCCAACATCACTTAAAATACGGCGTTTTATTGACCATGGGTAACGCCCCATTTGTAGCATGTTCACATCATGGTTACTTTCAAAGACAAAGGAATCTGCACCTCGAATAATACCCTTCATACGGTCGCTAACATAGCCTGTATCCGTAATAACAACAAGCTTTCGCCCATTTTCATGGAAAGTATAGAACATTGGATCTGCTGCATCATGTGATACCGCAAAGGATTCAATAGCTATTGAGCCAAAATGCTTTACTGTATCCATTTCAAATTCAAAACGTTGCGCTAGGGGAATATCACCAACAAGCCCGTCCATTGCCTGCCACGTCTTGGCGTTTGCATAAACAGGTACATTATATTTTCTAGCCAATACACCAATTCCTTTAATATGATCACTATGTTCATGTGTCACGAAGATGCCACTCAGCTGCTTCATATTACGGTCAATTTTTGTAAATAGCTGCTCCATCCTTTTGCCACTCAGACCTGCATCCACAATAAATGCATGTTCATCACTCTCTACATATATAGAATTGCCTGTACTACCACTTGCTAAAACACTAAATCGCATCATTCAACTCCCCAGTCTTCCTCTTCTCCTTCTTGCTTGTCCTCTTGAATATCAATAATTTTTCCTTCCATCGCGTCAACAAAGTACTCTTCTGTCTCACCGTCTGCTAATTTTACTTGTACTTCCCATGTTGGTATCAACACTTGTGTTTGTGTTTGTGTTAAATTACTAAATGTTGAATAGCCTAGCTTTATATGAGTAATACGTGATTCTGCCTTTAATAGTCCTTTTGCATACAATGTTTGGATAATTTGAAGTGGTGGGATAACTGTTTCTTGTTGTTCTATTTCTTCAATACTATCAATCATTGTCTGCTCATACATGATAACTTCGTGGTCCATATTCCACTGTACTTTTAATGAGGCACTATCATTGTAATAGAACATTTGATTATTTTTTTTCTGAAAGAAAATCGCGACTCGCTCCTCACGATCTACCTTCCATAATGCATAGGAATCTCCCGCTTTAACATTTGTATGGAGAAACTCAGTAAAGCTTGTATTATCATTAATATTTCGTAACTTCACAGGATTTATAAAGACAATATGAGCTAGTGTCTCTTTAATAATATTAGCTTGCTGATTTTTATCGGGGAAATCGCTACTTGTAAACTTATGCACTTTGCCCGTAATATAAGTTGCAGATTCATTAATAGGCAATGCACCATACGTAATATTATCATCCTTTAAACGAGTTTCTATTGTTCTTTCACCAGGTATTTCTACGCTTTGCGCTTCATTATAACGTTTTAAATAAAACGAATACAAGAAGATATTCAGTATTAAAAAAACGATGATAAAAATGGATTTTGTTCTATTCCAATCCATTTATGACACCTCCTAATAATTCAGGCGTCAGTTTTGTTGCTACACCATTATGAACTACAAACCAGCATGGCTCTAATGTCATTATGCTACTTGAATCTTGCTTTAAATAATACCCCACCACAATATCATCTATATCTGATAACACAAAATTATTAAGTTGCTGAATCTTTTCCACAATCTCCAAACCTGAAGGCAGTTCCTTTATCTCCTTCTCGGTTGGAATGTCGAAAACTAAGGAATAATAAGGGCGCTTGTAGCGGAATATAAGATTATCCCCCCACACAGTTGTAATCTTGCTTATAACTTGATCGCTATAAACCGGTAACCCCTGTAAATATTGCTGATACTCTAACTGATTTTTACTAGTATTTTTTGATACATAGCGATAATCAGCTGTAAATCCTCCATGCTCGTTGATAAATTCAAAGCTATCCTTCAAAAGCTTAGATGGCTCTATGATGGCACTACTTTCTGCAGCTGGATATACATAAGTTAAAGATTTTAAGTTTGAATCAACAGTCATTCGTGACTTGCCATCCTGATATTTTTCAGTCATTGCACTTTCAATACTACGCTGAACGATATTTGGATTTGGAAATAACACATTTTTAAAAGATTCAAGTGGCTCCTCTATAAACGTATACATATATTTGGTAGATTCAATTTTATCATTAGGCATATAAAGTGAGGTAAAGCCATCACGCTCAATTTCTTTAAAAGTGCTATATGTTTTCGCTGGCTCAATAACATCCCTTATAAATGGATTGGTATTTTGCAGGCTTACATGTGAGCGCATTAAAGTTTTATTATTACTACTAATGAAAAAGACCTGTAAGTCTTTGCTGCCATAATTCGTCCAATCTATAATCATACGATTAAAGGTTGTTTCAGGTATTTCTTTATCAGCAAACTGGAAAATAGAGCTAAAGGCAGAGTAAGGTATTTCACCAGTAAAAAAGACGGTCATACGGTTATTTGTACGAATCATCTCATTTACATAATTCGCTGTAAGATTATTATTGATTGGCACTATATCAAGAACATTCCAGCCCTGAAAAGCTTTCATAATATCCTTCATTGCACCATTGGATGCTGTTCCTGTGAACTCCTCATCAAAACGATAAATCGCCTTATAGGGACGAATGATATCCTCCATCCTTTTCTGAGACCCAATTAGGATTTCTTTTCCCTCAGTTTGTTCAATAATTTTATAATCTGGTGTATACGTCCAAATAATAAAGGTTAAAACGACACTCAACATGACGAGTAGAAATAATACAACTGATTTAACTGGCTCTATATATTTCATGCCCACTCACCTGCCTCGTCAAAATCATCTAAATCATATGGTAATGTAAAGAATATGGTTGTACCGTGACCTTCCTCACTTTCAGCCCAAATTTTACCACCATGTGCTTCAATCATTTCCCTGGCAATAGCTAGTCCTAGACCTGTCCCGCCCATAGAACGAGCACGTGCACGATCCACACGATAAAAACGATCGAAAATACGTCCTACATTTTCCTTAGGAATGCCCATACCATCATCAGAAATCATAACCTTCAACATCTCACCTTGCACAGTAAAACCAAATCGAACATTTCCACCATCTGGAGAATACTTTATTGCATTAGAAATGATATTATCGATTACCTGTGTCGCTTTATCTGTATCAATTTCCACATAAAAAGATGCTTCTGGGAATAAACGTTGGAACGTTACTTTATCAGACTTTGACATTTCAAAGCGATCAATAATACGATTAAAGAATGAATTGAAAAGAACAATATCCTTATTCAATTCATAATCCGCACTATCCATGCGTGATAACTGCAATAAGTCATTAACTAAGCGAATCATTCGCTCTGTTTCTGTTTGTGTAACATTCAAAAATGTTGGAGCAATATTTTCATCTTTCCAGGCGCCATCCGCCAGTGCCTCTAAATAGCTGCGCATTGTTGTTAATGGCGTGCGTAATTCATGTGATACATTAGATACAAATTCTCGACGATCCATTTCAATTTTTTCCTGCTCCGTAATATCGTGCAGCACAGTAATTAAACCATTGATAAAGCCTGTTTCTTTTTGAATGACCGAGAAATTCGCACGTAAAATATAGGGTGCTTCTGTTGTACTAAAATTTAAATTCACCGCATCATTCATGTGTATTAAATCCTCAAAGCTATACTCTTGATCAATCCCTAAAACAGACGCAATTGGGCGGCCTAATGTAATATCCCTAGAAATATGTAATAGCTCTAGTGCGGGATCATTAATAAGGATGATGCGTCCCTTACGATCTGTCGCAATAACACCATCCGTCATATTACTAAGGACAGAATCAAGCTTTCGTCTCTCTGCATCTGTAGTAGATTGGGCCTCCTGCAAGCGATTCGTCAAATGATTAAAGGTTATAGCAAGCTGCCCTATTTCATCTGTTCCATATACACGTACTTTTCGTGAATAATTTCCTTTTGCCATCGCCTGTGCCTGTTTACGCATATCTGCAATCGGCTGTGTGATTGTTCTCGCTACTAAAATTCCTAAAAAGATAGTGACCACCAAGGACACAGCAGTTCCACCAAGGAAAATACGGTTAATGTCATTCACTTGTCCAAAAACAGATTCAATATTAGCTTCAATATAAAGAACCCCTATAACTTCATCATCCGTACCTGCACCATTTCGAATGGGCGTCGCTAACACCCAAATTCGATTTCTTGTTTTATTATCAAGTTTGATATTTTCAAATAATGTCTCTGCTGACAATGCACGTCGGACAAGATCGGTATTTGAGCGCTGTCCAATCAGATTTTGATTTTCTAACTCAGATGTTGCACGTATCCGCTGTCGATTGTCAATAACACGAATCTCTAATATATCTCCATAAGAAACATCCTTCAGCCCTGTAGAAAACTCCATGACAATCGTTTTAAGGCTTTCTTCAAGTGTTGGCATACTTTCATCGCGTTCCTTTAAAATTTCCTCACGAATGCTGTATTGCATTAAATCAACACGTTGGAAAATGGAATCTCGGAAATTGGTTTTTAAATTTTCCTCCAATTCACGCGCAAAATAAATACCTATTATTTGCAAAGCAAGCAATATTAACAAAATATAAATAAGAACTAGCTTGACATGAATCGATTTAAAGAAGCTAACTTTTTGCATTCCATTTACTCCTGCTCAGGATTTCGTAAATAATAACCTACTCCACGACGTGTTACTATCCAAGCTGGGTGACTAGGATTGTCCTCTATTTTTTCACGTAAACGACGGATCGTTACATCTACTGTTCGTACATCACCAAAATAATCATAGCCCCACACAGTTTGCAATAAATGCTCACGTGTCATGACTTGACCAATATGTTTCCCTAAATAATGTAATAGCTCAAATTCACGATGTGTAAGCTCAATGGTTTCATCTCGTTTTAATACTAAATAAGCATCAGGTTGAATGACAAGCGAGCCTACAACAATCTCATTCGACTCTTCTGCAGCCTCCTCAGCAGCAGGAGCAACCACCTGTAAACGACGCATGTTTGCCTTGACACGTGCAATCAGTTCACGTGTACTAAAAGGCTTTGTTACATAATCGTCTGCACCCATTTCTAAGCCCAATACTTTATCAATCTCAGAGCCCTTTGCTGTTAGCATAATAATCGGAAAATCATATTTTTTTCGAATTTCCCTACAGACCTCCATACCATCACGCTTTGGCAGCATTATATCTAAAAGCATCAAATCTGGCTGCTCTTCCTCAACCTTTGCTAGTGCTTCATCTCCATCATAAGCACAAATTACCTTATAGCCTTCTTTTATTAAATTAAACTGTAAAATATCTGCGATTGGTTTTTCATCATCAACAACTAAAATTGTTTTATCCATACATTTTCTCCCTTTCGCTATTTATCTATTCTTAAAACAAGTGTGTATTTATAATTATTGCAACCGAATTTGTGACTCCATCGGAAGCTGTAGTTGGTCACTTCTAACATTTTTACAGGATATGAAGTTCTTAGTTTGAGTTCCTCTTTCAGTAGATATTTGGATACCCCTGAAACATAACTTAAACCTGCTTACATCTTATCATCTATTATGATGAGAAACTTCTGTAGCTAATACTTAGCATTTGCTGCAAAAACAGCTGAAAGAAGTTAAAATCACTACTCTTAACTCTATCATGCTTTTAGCTTCAATGCATTATTCTAAATTCAAAGACAATTATTGACTATTAAAATAAATAAATGATATTTCGACAAATATTTCTCGGGAAATAATAGTATAAGAAGTATAGAAAAAGACAGTCCATATATTTGGACTGTCTGCTATTCAAAAAAATTAACGTCCTACATATGATAAAGGATTGACTAATGAACCATCTTTTTCAACTTCAAAATGCAGATGTGTACCTGTGGAATTTCCAGTAGATCCCATAATGCCAATCACAGAACCTTTTTCCACTACTTGCCCAACTTCAACATTGATTGAAGATAAATGTCCATAAAGTGTAGTATAGCCATTATTATGATTAATAACGATTCGATTACCATAACTGCCTGAGCTACCAGCTGCTACTACAACTCCATTATCAGAAGCTAAGATATTATAATTACTTGGTCGGGCTATATCAATACCACGATGGACAGTTCCCCAGCGTTGACCCATCTGACTTGAAATATAGCCTCCTACAGTAGGCCAAGTAAATTCACCTGTACCACGAGAAGAAATGACCTTCGTACCGACAATCTCAATCTCATCTACTGGTTGCTGTATAATTTGTTCTTCTAATGCCACTTTGGATGTACGTGTTCCATTTTCAGAGGTTAATAGATAAGATGTTTCTTTTTTTCCATCAACACCCTGCTGCTTCACTACTTTTTCACCTTTATACATGTTTGGATCTTCTTCAATTATTTTCTTAAAAGGTATTGTATCTATAACTTTCTTCTCTTGTTTGACTTCGAGAGTAACAAATGGTTTTGCAACTGTTACGTTCAATGCTTGCCCAATTTGTAGAACAGTATCTACAGTAATACTAGGGTTTAATGCTAGTAATTCAGCTGTAGTCAGTTTATGTTTTTGAGCAACTGAGCCTAGAACATCGCCTGATTGAATCTTATAGGTTTCCTGCTCTAAAGAGCCTGTCATTAAGTATTGCACAGCCTTTTCAGGAGTAACAATAGTACTTGGAGAAACATTCTGAGTAACACCTGAAACTCCTTGTTTAAAGGAGACATTTAACAAACGAGTCTCACCAGATTGTAGTGGTGATACTTGATTCGTTGATTGCTGATCAGTATGTAAACTATTCATCTCTTGCTGTGAAACATATTGTAATTTTAATAAACGTATAGTATCTTCATAAGCTTTTGCATCTTTTAAAGATACGAGAGGCTTATTATCTACAAATAAGGTGAAGGCTTGAGACTTAGCAACTAAAGACTGCTCTAATTTCGCTAAAATTTCCACATCTTTAGTTCCATTACTAAACACTTGCTCCGGGATGATTTTAACAGACGTACTAGCATTAATAGACAATTCTTTATACTGTTGACCAACTTCTTTTTCCTTCGATGCAATAATTTCCTGGACAGCCTTTTCGTTAGATACTGCTCCAATATATTGATCACCTACATAAATATGAAAAATCTTATTTAAATCTTCTTTATGATTTTCTTTTGCAAACCCAGTATTAACGGTTAAACTTGTCATTAAAATTGCAATAATAGACATTTTTTTGAATGAAGATAGATTGTAAGTCAATCTATTGTTTTCTTCTTTTTTATACCAAGACGAACTCATCAATAAAGCCCCTTCCAACTTTATGCTACTATAGGATTAATTACCCACAAAATAATTTTGCACCACTATACTGTACCATAAAGAAAAAAGGGAATGGATATTTTCATACTTTTGTAATGTAAATGTATTATTTTTCGACTAATTGTTACATAACTCTTATCTATTATACGCTCTTATAATTGTAATTTAATATATTTATTAGTTTATTATTACAATATTATTCTTATATTTTTTATGAGAATTAAAACTTATTACTTTTTACTTTTTTAATATTCCGATAAAATAGAGAAGAAGGATACACTAGTTGATTGGAGCGATTACATTGAGTGATTCACAGACCTCTGAAATAATAACACCTAGATTGGTCAAGCCACAGAAAAATAGGACTCGTAGAATTGTCCTAAGGAGCATTATGGTGGCACTAGGTGCAATAATAATGGCAGTAGGATTAGAGTTATTTTTAGTACCAAACCACATTATGGATGGTGGAATCGTAGGTGTTTCTATCATCACTTCACATTTATTAAAGTTACCTCTCGGTATATTTATCTTCATTCTAAACTTACCCTTTATCTTTTTAGGCTATAAGCAAATTGGTAAAACCTTTGCACTTTCTACAGGCCTAGGCATTACTGTACTATCAGTAACAACGATTTTACTACATAATCTAAAACCATTTACCCAGGATACTTTATTAGCAACCGTTTTTGGTGGCATGATTTTAGGAATCGGTGTCGGCATTGTCATAAGATACGGTGGATCGTTAGATGGAACCGAAATTTTAGCCATTTTATTTAATCGAAAAACTCCCTTTTCTGTGGGAGAAATTATTATGTTCTTCAATATCCTGATCTTTACGGTAGCAGGCTTTATCTTCACCTGGGAACAAGCTATGTACTCGATCCTAGCTTATTATATTGCCTATAAAATGATTGACATTGTTATCCAAGGGATGGAGGAATCAAAATCCGTCTACATTATTAGTGATGAAATAGATGAAATCGGTCAAACCATAATGGACCGACTTGGTCGAGGTGTAACCTTCCTACATGGTGAGGGGGCTTATACCGGTAACGATAAAAAGGTTATTTTTACTGTTATTACACGATTAGAGGAATCGAAGCTAAAATCCATTGTCGCTGAAATTGATGATAATGCATTCCTTGCGATTGGTAATATAGCAGAGGTTAAAGGTGGACGATTCAAGAAAAAGGATATTCACTAAATATAAAAGGGCGTACCGCAAAATGGCACGTCCTTTTAGTATATTTCATCTTATTACGCTTCCCAAATATCCACTAAAACATTTGTTTGTTCACGTGCAGGACCAACCGAGAATGTTGCAATTTGAATACCTGTCAACTCACTCACACGTTCTACATAGCGGCGTGCATTTTCAGGTAGCTCTTCTAAAGTTCTGCAGCTTGTAACATCCTCTGACCAGCCTGGTAGCTCTTCATAAATTGGTTCACATTGTTCAATAATATGAAGATTTGCTGGATATTCTGTAATGGTTTCACCTTGATAATTATACGCCGTACAAATTTTTACAGTGTCTAAGCCAGAAAGAACATCGATTGAATTTAGTGCAAGATGTGTAATTCCACTTACTCTACGTGAATGACGGACAACTACCGTATCAAACCAGCCTACACGACGTGGTCGACCTGTTGTTGTACCATATTCACGACCAACTTCACGAATTTGTTGACCCACTTCGTCGAATAATTCAGTTGGGAATGGACCATCACCAACGCGTGATGTATAGGCTTTACATACACCAATAACATTAGAAACTCGTGATGGACCGATACCAGCACCAATGGCAACTCCACCAGCAACAGGATTTGAAGAGGTTACAAATGGATACGTACCTTGATCAACATCAAGTAAGATACCTTGAGCACCTTCAAATAACACTTTGCCGCCTTCATCCAAGACGTCATTTAAAATTTTTGATGTATCTGTTACATAGTTTGCAATTTCTTGTCCATATGCATAGTACTCTTCAAAAATCTCCTCAAACGTTACACCTTCAACTTCGTAGAACTTCTCGAATAATTTATTCTTAATTGCTAAATTATGACGTAGTTTTTCTTCAAATATTTCTTTGTCCAGTAAATCAGCCATACGAATACCAATGCGAGCTACTTTATCTTGATAGCAAGGTCCAATACCTTTGCAAGTCGTGCCAATTTTATTGTCGCCACGGCTTTCCTCATCAGCAATATCTTGTTTAATATGATATGGCAAAATAACATGGGCACGATTAGAAATACGTAGGTTATTTGTATTAATGCCACGCTCCTGCAAACCTCTAAGCTCAGTTACTAATGACTTTGGATTAACAACCAATCCATTGCCGATTACTGACGTCTTTTCTTTATAGAAAATACCTGATGGAATTAAATGTAGCTTATATGTTTCACCACCAAATTTAATGGTATGTCCTGCATTATCACCACCTGCAAAACGAGCAATTGCATCGGCCTTTTGCGACAGGAAATCTGTAATTTTGCCTTTCCCTTCGTCTCCCCACTGTGTTCCTACAACTACAACTGATGTCATAATCAGCACCTCCGTTAGATACGCTTGGTATCTCAATTTTTAAGCCGTTAATTATTGTAACAATGATAGAAACAATACGTCAATAAAAAATAGTTAAAAACACGAACATAAAATCAAAAAATCTGATTCAACGTTCGTGTTTAATGACAGAATGGTATGAATATTATCTAATATTTAGATTAAATACTTCAAGACACCTTCTATAGATATATATATTGTTAGAAATTATTAATCACGTGGAGGTGGTGGTGGCATTTGTGACCAATCCACGTTAATAAATTTATTGAATTCTTTCTTAAATGCAAGTGTAACCGTTCCTGTTGGACCATTACGTTGTTTTGCAATAATAATTTCAATCATATTTTTACTTTCCGATTCTTTATCGTAATAATCGTCACGATATAAGAAGGCAACAATATCAGCATCTTGCTCAATACTTCCTGATTCACGCAGGTCACTCATCATTGGCCGTTTATCTTGACGCTGCTCAACACCACGGGATAGCTGTGATAGGGCAATTACTGGAACCTTTAATTCACGTGCTAATCCTTTTAATGAACGTGAAATTTCAGATACCTCTTGCTGACGATTCTCTCCCGGTTTACCACTACCTTGAATAAGCTGTAAATAATCAATTAAAATCATTCCAAGCCCATGCTCCTGTGCTAAGCGTCGACACTTCGCTCGAATTTCATTAATACGTACACCTGGCGTATCATCAATAAAGATACCAGAATTCGATAAACTCCCCATTGCCATAGTTAGTTTACCCCAATCTTCTGTATTTAAAGCACCTGTACGTAAAACTTGTGCATCTATATTTCCCTCTGCACAAAGCATACGCATAACTAGCTGCTCTGCACCCATTTCCAGTGAGAAGATTGCAACATTCTCACGCGCTTGAACAGCAACACTTTGCGCAACATTTAAGGCAAAGGCTGTTTTCCCCACAGATGGACGAGCCGCTACAATAATTAAATCGTTGCGCTGGAAGCCGGCAGTAATATTATCTAAATCACGGAAGCCTGTCGGAATACCTGTAACATCTCCCTTACGTGATTGAAGCTGTTCAATGTTATCAAAGGTTTCCACCAAAACGTCTTTAACATGCTTAAAATCACCAGCATTTTTTCGATTGGCTACCTCCATCATTTTCTTCTCTGCTTCGCCTAGTAATGCTTCTACTTCATCTTCACGCGTATAGCCATCTTCTACAATTTTAGTAGCGACGCGAATCAAACGTCTTAAAAGTGCCTTTTCTTCAACAATTTTTGCATAGTGTGCGACATTAGCAGCCGTAGGTACAGCATTGGCGAGCTCTAGTAAATACGATAGCCCGCCAACGTCTTCAATCTCTTTTTTTGCTGATAATTCTTCTGTAACTGTAACAACATCTATCGCTTTTCCTTGGTCACTTAAGCGCAGCATCGTTTCAAAAATTTTCTTATGTGCATTATGATAAAAATCATCCGCTAATAAAATTTCTGATGCCGTAATTAATGCTTGTGGATCGAGGAAAATGGCACCGATAACCGATTGCTCCGCTTCCCGGTTATGCGGTGGAACGCGGTCCATCATCGGTTCGCTCATGGATTGTCGCCCCTTATTCTTCCGTTACATGTACTTTTAATGTTGCAGATACTTCATGGTGTAGTTTTACAGGTACATTTGTAAAGCCTAGTGCACGAATGCCCTCATTTAAAGTCATTTTACGTTTATCAATTTTAATGCCATGTACTTTTTGCAGTGCATCAGCAATTTGTTTCGTAGAAATAGAACCGAATAAGCGACCACCTTCACCTGATTTTGCTTTTAGTTCTACTGTTAAAGCTTCTAATTTTTCTTTTAACGCTTTTGCTTCAGCTAATTCTGCCGCTGCATTTTTTGCTTCTAATTTCTTTTGTCCTTCTAATTGGCTTAATGCTTGTGTATTAGCTTCAGCTGCATAGCCATTTTTAATTAAGAAATTTTGTGCATAGCCATCAGCTACGTTTTTAATTTCACCTTTTTTACCTTTTCCTTTAACATCTTTTAAAAAAACTACTTTCATGATTCAAAACTCCCTTCAAGTACCTCATTTATGGCCTCTTCTAAATATTTTTTCACGCCCTCTATAGAATTCCCTTCCATCTGGCAGGCAGCATTCGTTAAATGACCACCGCCACCGAGCTTTTCCATAATAAGCTGGACATTTACTTCGCCGAGCGATCTTGCACTTATACCTATTTTGCCATCTGCTCGATGTGCTATAACAAAGGAAGCACCAACATCCTTCATTGTTAATAAAATATCTGCTGTTTGCGCAATTAATACAGAGTCATAAACTTTCGAATCCTCGCCAACAGCGATGGCAATACCAGGTTTTACAAACTTTACGGTTTGTACAATTTTAGAACGTTCTATATACGTATCGACATCTTCTTTTAAAAGACGCTGTACAAGAATCGTATCAGCACCATTTGTCCGTAAATAAGAAGCTGCTTCAAACGTGCGAGCGCCAGTACGTAAAGTAAAACTCTTCGTATCAACGATAATTCCTGCCAGTAAGGCTGTTGCCTCTAGCATATTTATTTTCGCCCGCTTCGGCTGATATTCTAATAACTCTGTAACAAGTTCAGCAGTCGACGATGCATACGGTTCCATATAAACAAGTGTTGGATTCTCTATAAAGTCCTCACTTCGACGATGGTGATCAATAACAACAACTTTTTCAGCCAATTTTAATAGATGTGAATCGATGACCAAATCAGGTTTATGTGTATCAACAATAACGAGCAACGACTTTTCAGTCATTTTTGACGCAGCTTCCTCTGGTGTTAGGAAATTTTCATAGAAATCCGATTTACTCTCAATTTCATTCATTAAACGTGTGACACTTCCGTTTAATTCATCAAAATTTATGATGACATAGCCCTTTACATCATTCATTTGTGCCATTTTTCGTACACCGACTGACGCACCAATCGAATCCATATCAGGGTTTTTATGTCCCATCACAAATACTTGATCACTATCCTGAATTAAATCACGTAAAGCATGGGAAATAACCCTTGCTCTTACACGTGTACGTTTTTCCACTGGATTAGTTTTTCCGCCATAGAACTTTAGCTTTCCTGTCGGCTGCTTAATAGCTACCTGATCACCACCACGTCCTAAAACAAGATCTAGACTTGATTGTGCTAGCTCACCAAGCTCCACTAATGAAGATGATCCTGCACCAACACCAATGCTCAATGTTAATGAGAGATTTTTTTGCGCTGTTTTTTCTCGAATGGTATCTAAAATAGCAAATTTTTTCTTTTCGAGCTCTGTTAAGATAGATTCATTTAATACCGCTAAAAAACGGTCAGATGAAATTCTTTTTACAAATATCCCATGCTCTGCAGCCCATTCATTAACAATGGATGTAACCATCGTATTAGTTAAACTACGTGGCTGGTCATCCATCGCCTGCGTAATTTCATCATAATTATCAACAAATAAAATAGCAATGACAGTACGATCTGCAAAGTATTGCTTTTCAATCGCAATCTGCTCTGTGATATCAAAGAAATATAGCAGATGTTCTTCTTTTTTATAAAAAACACGATATTTACGCTCACGTAGTGTAATCGTGGCTTCATTTGATTCTTCGGTCTTCATGAGTACATAGATGTCATCGGAAATATTGACTATTCCTTCACCTACTAATGTGTCTCTATTTAAAACTCCCTGCATATATGGATTGGACCATTCTATTTCATATTGATCATTGACAAGTAAAATTCCAATCGGCATTTCGAGCAATGCCTCTTCTCCAACCTTTTTCATACGAAAAGAAATCGATTCAATATGCTTTTCTGTTTCATCAAAGGCCACCTGTTCTACCTTCCACGTATAGGCCATTAACAGTGCAAATCCTACTCCATAACCAATACCTATTCCGATATTCCAAATACATAGAAGCACGAACGTCACAATGCCAAAAATGGAAAGAACAAAAAGCGGATAGCGAATTGGTCGTTTTCTAAAAGTCCCCATTACATCAGCCCCTTATTCTTTAGTTTTCCCTTTCACAAGTGAACGAACATCAAAGCCTAGATCTATGATACCAAGTAAAATCATAAAGGATGATAACGGTATAGCGAGTAATGTCGCAATCCATTTTACACCTACCGGCATTCCCTTTTTGGAAATAAAATAATGGATAAAGGAAATTCCCTGTAATATTAATAAAACCCATAAAATGTATGAAACATTTATGACAATAACATCTAATGTAGAACCAAACTCTGGACGTATAAATAAATTGATACACAAAACAATCATGTAATACCATAATATTGAACGTGGTAAACGCATATGTTGAAATGGTGAAAATTTAGGTACATCTAATCCTAGGCGCTTCAAAACAGGTAAATTAATTGACATCAGTACAAATGCTACAAAAAATGCCCCAAGGGTTACTGTTGATGGAATAGTTAATTCCATCATCTTTGATACAGCTTCTACCTGGTCAGGAGTAATAGTTGATTGTCCAGTTAAATTTTGTGACATTGCCGCTGTTTGCTCATAATTTTTTTTCGCCATTTCTACACCAATCTCAACCATATTGATACCTGCGAGACGTACATATGCTAGAAATACAATTGCAGTTGATAAAAGAACAGCAATCCCTGACGACATAAATAAATACAATTTACTTTTTTGTTGGTGAATGGCAGCACCCATCATTATTCCTACTAACGCAAAAATAAATGCGAATGGCAGTATGGCTAAACCGCTCGTTATAAATGTTAGAATACATCCGACAATTGCTACCAATATTGATGTGGAGCGCTTATAATTTGCGCTATACCATGCAAAGGGTAATGGTGCAAATAAAAACACTAGCATGAAAGCAAGAGGAATATACGCAGATATTATCATCATCAACGTAAAAATTGCCACCATTGCTGCACCCTGTACAAGCGCCTTTGTTTGATTATTCGGCATTGAAAACCTTCCTTTTTTCAGTCAAAACTTACTAAACTTTATTGTACCATTTTTTCACGTTATTGAACAAAAAACGCTAAGAATCATAAATTTTGTAGAACTCTTGACTATTAGAACTGAATACATGTCTATATAGAGGATATTTTACCGAATGGTCCAAACAAATTCTTTCATTAAAAAACATTTTGCAATAAAAAACCAGCATATACCGATACGAATATCGAAATATGCTGGTCTTAAAAATTGATGCAAGGTCAGTGCCTTGGCGACATCAATCTTATTTGTCTTCTGCTACGAATGGAAGTAATCCCATGATACGAGATACCTTGATAGCTGAAGTTAATTTACGTTGGTACTTAGCGCTAGTGCCAGTTACGCGACGTGGTAAGATTTTACCGCGCTCAGAGATGAATTTCTTTAAAAGATCTACATCTTTGTAGTCGATGTGCGTAATGTTATTAGCAGTGAAGTAGCAAACTTTACGGCGTTTGCGGCCTCCGCGACGTGGTGCCATAGTATGTCTCCTCCTTATTATTTTTTATGTTAGAAGTATTTTAGAATGGAAGATCATCTTCAGATACTTCAATTGGCCCTTTGCTATTCGCAAATGGATCCTCATCAACACGTGTATAGTTCGGCTGATTCATAGGTGGTTGATTTTGCTGATAAGCAGCATCGTTGCCAAATGAACCCTGCCCAGGCATCGAGCCACCAAATGATTGCTGTGGTTGACCACCACCATATGACGGTTGGTTATTACCGTAAGTCTGTCCACCATATTGTGGAGCAGGAGCACCGGTAGCACTAGCATTACGAGACTCTAAAAACTGTACGCTATCTGCCACTACATCTGTTGTGTATACTCGCTTACCATCTTGTCCTTCATAGCTACCTGT
The DNA here is from genome assembly GCF_058788755.1 of Lysinibacillus sp. FW301-JW8. Lineage (NCBI taxonomy): Bacteria > Bacillati > Bacillota > Bacilli > Caryophanales > Bacillaceae > Lysinibacillus > Lysinibacillus sp. FW301-JW8. The sequence continues at coordinate 27,832 of NZ_JBYTBB010000009.1, read as the reverse complement.
TTGGATACGGCCTTCCACTCCAATTAAACTTCCTTTTCGCATGAAGTTCGCTAGGTTTTCAGCCTGTTTTCGCCACGCAACGCAACTAATGAAATCAGCTTCGCGTTCACCTTGTTGGTTTGAGAATGTTCGATTCACAGCAATTGTAAATCGTGTAGACGCAATACCATTCGGTGTATAGCGTAGCTCAGGATCTTTTGTTAGTCTTCCAACTAAAACGACACGGTTTATCATCAGAATACAACCTCCTTTTCAGCATTTTGTTAAAAATTATTTTGCTTCTTCGCGAACTGCAATGTGACGAATGATATCTTCGCTGATGTTAGCAAGACGTGTATATTCGTTGATTGCTTCTGAAGTAGCGTTTACTTTCACGATTTGGTAGTAACCTTCGCGGAAGTCTTGAATTTCATAAGCTAGGCGACGTTTGCCCCACTCTTTTGATTCGATGACTTCTGCACCGTTAGAAGTTAAGATTTCGTTGAAACGTTCAACTAAAGCTTTCTTCGCTTCGTCTTCAATGTTTGGACGTACGATGTACATTAATTCGTATTTTCTCATCTGTTTACACCTCCTTATGGACTTAGGCTCTCCTATATAAGGGAGCAAGGAGTAAGTAATAATTATTACTCACATCAATGAATTGTAACATACAGATACATGTCTTTCAAGTCGCAAACTAATATTTCATCCTATATAATGAATATAATTAATTCATGAAAGGAGAGCTTTCATGCTACCAGAAAAAGAACCGATTGTAATCGAACTCGATATAAAAAAGCTAATGATGGACAATATTGTTGTCACAAGTGGACTTGTTATATTATTTGTGGCTATCCAATATATTTGCTTTAAAGATATCCATTTCTCATTTTGGAATATGATCATTGGGTTCATTCTCTTTGTTGTCCTGTATATTATATTTATTGTATTACATGAGATTTCTCATTTACTTGGATTTATGTTATTTGGAGGTGTGCCTTTTAAGTCATTAAAATATGGTCTTAATTTAGAGCTTGGCATAGCTTATGCTACAACAGACCAGCCCCTGCCTAATCATGCAATGAAAAAGGCTTTGTTACTCCCTTTTTGGACGACTGGTGTTTTACCTACTATTGTAGGTTTCTACCTAAATAGCACTGTTGTAGTACTAGTGGGGGCATTTTTAATAGCTGGAGCAGTGGGTGATTTTGCAATGTATAAAGAGTTACGTAAATATCCCAAAAATGCACTCATTAAAGATGATCCTCAGTTACCTAAGCTATATGTATTCACTACTTCTGAAAAGGAATAGACATGCTTGGGACACTCTACATATAGGACCTATCCCACAAATTCTATTTAACAAAAATTTCAAAATGCCAAACCGCTGTTAAACCAGTGCTTTGGCATTTTCTATTTAACTCTCCAAAAGATTCTCTACTACTTTAAGGAGTTAAAAAACCATGCTGTGCAGCTGTATACAAATTTCTCCAAATACGATTAATCGAAGATGTCTCGGTAATTGCCTCCATTCCAAGATTACGAATGAAGCTGTTGGCAATATCGACGCAGGATGCCGCACTATCTTTACTCATTTGTGAAAACTGTTGTAGTTCTACATCTGTTAAATCGTGACCAGCTTTATGTCTTTCCCAGTATTGAGTCAATATTGCATAAAAGTTTTCTTCAAGCTGATTAAAGTTTTTTTGCTGCTGTATTAATAAAGATTGTAATATACCTATACGTTCTGAACGACTTGGATCATTACTTTTTTGCTTGATCATAATAGACGTCTGCTCTAAGAAATTTTCTGTTATGCCGAGGCAAACACTCAGGAAGGAAGCCTCTGCAAATGTGCCAAACGGAAAGCTATGAACAAAGCTTCCATAGTTATTATGAATGGTACCTAACTGAAACGTTGCTTCTTGTGGCACCCATGCATTTTTAATACTGATTGTATGACTGGCAGTTGCTTTTAACCCCATTGCACGCCAATCATGAAAAATCTCAACATGCTCACGCTCAACTGAGCAACTAATAATTTGATCGGTTCTTATACCTTCATGCTCGACAAAGCAATTCATTGTAAAAGTAGTAGCATAATCCGCGCCACTACAATACTTCCATTGCCCTGATACACGATAGCCACCTTTCATTTGCACTGCTGTGCCTGTTGGATAGCCACTACCTGCAATAACAGCATTTCTTGGCGAAAAGATTTTTTTACAGATTTCTTGATTGAACGTTGGAATAAATGCATTACCACCTGTACCGATTGTGACCAACCAACCTAGATTCCCATCAAGAGCAGACATCTGTTGAAATACTTTCATGCCCTCCAATAAGTTTAATTCTTTACCGCCTAATTCCTTAGATGTAAATAGCTTAAACAATTTTTGTTCGTAAATAGCTTCTAAGATATCTATCGGTAATTGCCCTAGCTGCTCAATTTCCAATCCTCGCTCTTTTATGTGTAATGAATTCATCACTATACCTGCCTTTCAAAATAAACAGATCAACACCTAAACAAAAAAGGCAATCCATTTAAAGATTGCCCCGGTTTATGTTTTATACATTGAAACGGAATAACATAATATCTCCGTCTTGTACAATATACTCTTTACCTTCAAGACGTACTTTACCAGCTTCTTTAGCAGCAGCTTGAGAACCAGCCTCTACTAAATCATCGAAAGCAACTGTTTCTGCACGAATAAAACCACGTTCAAAGTCCGTATGAATGATTCCCGCACATTGTGGTGCCTTCATCCCTTTACGGAAAGTCCACGCACGCACCTCTTGTACCCCTGCAGTAAAGTAAGTTGCTAGTCCAAGTAAATCATAAGAAGTACGGATTAATTGATCTAAACCTGATTCCTTAATACCTAGTTCTTCTAGGAACATTGCCTTTTCTTCATCATCAAGCTCAGAAATTTCTTCCTCGATTTTTGCACAAATTGTAATAACTTGAGCACCTTCAGCAGACGCATACTCACGCACTTTTTTCACATACTCGTTGTTATCAGCATCTGCCACTTCATCTTCTGAAACGTTTGCCACATAAAGCATTGGTTTAATTGTTAATAAATGAAGCCCCTTGATTACCTTTAGTTCATCCTCAGAAAGCTCAGCTGCACGTGCAGGTCGACCGTTTTCTAATTGTTCTTTAATTTTTAGTAGTACAGGTTCTTCAATCATGGCTTCCTTGTCTTTTTGCTTAGCCATTTTGCTAACACGCTGTAAACGCTTATCTACAGATTCTAAATCAGCAAGCGCAAGCTCTAGATTAATGACCTCAATATCATCAATTGGATCAACAGCTCCTGATACGTGCGTAATGTTTTCGTCTACAAAGCAACGCACAACTTGGCAAATGGCATCTACTTCACGAATATGTGCTAGGAATTTATTTCCTAACCCTTCACCTTTTGAAGCACCTTTTACAATTCCTGCGATATCAGTAAACTCAAATGCTGTTGGTACAGTTTTTTTCGGTATTACTAATTCAGTTAATTTATCTAAACGTGCATCTGGTACTTCAACAATACCCACGTTTGGATCGATTGTTGCGAATGGATAGTTTGCAGCCAATGCGCCCGCTTTTGTAATTGCGTTAAATAATGTTGATTTCCCAACGTTAGGTAAACCAACGATTCCAGCTGTTAATGCCATGAATGGACACAACCTTTCTATGATCTGTTCATTTTTCTCTCATATAACCTTATCTATTATATTAATTCACTCATAAAAAGTCTAATACGCCTGAAGCTATGCCTCATTAGCCGAAATTAAAACCTTCTTCATTTTTTTTTCAAATTCACGGCGTGGAATCATGACACTGTGCTGACAGCCTTCACATTTAATCCGTACATCTGCACCCATACGAATGATCTTCCATTTGTTTGTGCCACATGGATGCTGCTTCTTCATTTCAACAATATCGTTTAGACCAAATTTCTTCGGTTCCATTATTCATTTCTCCCTTCATCTTTAACACCATATAACATCATTTTCGGATGAGACATTGGTATATTATTTTCTTCAAAAAGCCTTGTTACGTCTCTACGAATAGTACGTGCCACTCCATATTGTTGCTGAGGTAATGTCTCAGCCACTATACGAATCGTTACTTCAGTGCCCTTGACATTTTGTACCCCTAAAAAGGTCGGTACTGTTACGAGCTCTTTATGAACATCTGGTAACGATTCTAAGTATTTCTTTATGATAGATTCTGCCTTTTCAAAGTCTGCATCACTCGTCATCTGTAAATCTATAAAAATTTTAGAGTTATTGACAGAATAGTTCACAACCTCCCCAATCGAACCATTAGGAATAATAAATTGCTCTCCAGTACCTCCATTAATCTTTGTTGTTCGTAAGCCTATTTCTACAACAGTTCCTTCTGCCCCATTAATTTTTATATAATCACCAACACCGAATTGATCTTCAAAAATGATAAAAAATCCAGTAATAACATCTTTCACTAAACTCTGTGCACCAAAACCAATGGCTAAACCAACAATCCCTGCACCAGCCAATAGCCCTGCTATTTTAATCTCTAAGCTAGATAAAATTGCAACGATCGCAGAAAAATAAACAGCATAGGAGATGATGCTTTGTAATAATCTCGAAATTGTTCGCTGTCGACGCTCTGAATGGTTTAATGGTGAACGCATACGTATTAAAAACACTTTTTTAATAAATTTTTTCCCTAATCGTACTGCGATCCATGAAACAATTAGAATAAGCGTAATTTCAAGGGTTGCATCTACAATCGTTTCCCAAAATTCTTCTGATGTTAGTTTATTCCAATAATTTTCTATCAACCTCTTGTTGAATCCCAATATTACCACCTCTTGTATAACTTACTAAAAATTTGTGTATACTGCATAAAAATTGAACACTTCCTCCAAATTAAAAAGAAAGTGAGTTTTTTTATGAATACTATACCAAATTTATTACTTCCTTATTCTCTTCATCATGAAAGTAAAAATGCTGTTTGGCAATTAAGTACATTATTTTTAGAACATATACCATTTCATCATGAACGACTTATTTTCTGCTGTATTGGAAGTGACCGTTGTACAGGTGATACCCTGGGGCCATTAACAGGTAGTTTTCTTAATAAATCTGTTAGTTTTCCATATGAAGTTGTAGGTTCTTTAGAAGATCCTTTACATGCTCTTAATTTAGACTCTACATTACAACAGCTACACAATCATACTACAAAACCTTTTATTATTGCGATTGATGCTTGTCTTGGTAGTGAACAAAATGTTGGGCATATTTCTGTACAAAGTGGACCCATTTTCCCTGGTAAGGCTGTTAAAAAACAATTACCTCCAATCGGTGACATTTCGGTTAAAGGAATCGTCAATATTGGAGGCTTTATGGAGATGCTGGTTTTACAAAATACAAGACTTCATATTTCTTATGCGATGGCGGAAAAACTTTCAAGAGCGCTATTACTTGCTGCACATCGTTTCTCACTGAAAAGTATAGAAAATAGCGACCATAATGCCGACAACGACGATACCTGGCAACAAGTTAGCAGCCTTGATCTTGGTTAAGCCTGCAATATTTAAACCGATGGCCAAAATCATGACACCACCTACAGCAGTCATCTCTGTAATAAACATTTGTAACGCTTCATCTGGTATAAAGGAGCTGATGACACCTGCGAAAAGTGCAATCACTCCTTGATATAGAAAGACAGGCACTGCAGATAATAGTACACCTATGCCTAATGTAGATGCTAAGATAATCGAAGTAAAACCATCGATTAAGCCTTTCGTTATGAGTACATTATGATCATTACGCAAGCCACTATCAAGTGCACCTATGACAGCCATAGAACCGACTACAAAAATCAATGAAGCCGTTACAAAGCCCTCTGCAATACTAATTTGATTATTATCAGTGCGTTTTTTGCTAAATAAAGATTCAACCCATTGTCCCAGTCGATTCATTTGCTTATCTAAATCTAACCATTCGCCAATAACAGTACCTACTACTAAACTTACCACCATTATAATAAAGTTATCACTTTCAAAGCCCATTTTAATCCCTAAAACTGCAACTGCTAAGCCAATGATTGATAATACGGTAGACTTCATTGATTCAGGGATATTTTTAAAAATTCTTCCCACGATTGAGCCTGCTATTATTAATAATGCGTTTATTAAAGCTCCAAATAAAACCACGTTTCAGCCTTCCTTCTCTCTAGAAAAATAGAGAGCGCCTTAAAACCCGGCGCTCTGACTATAGAAATTTAGCATTACTCATCTTGTAAATTTAATATTTCTAAAATACGTTCTAAATCATCCTCAGAGTAAAATTCAATTTCTATTTTCCCTTTATTATTAACCTTCTTTATTTGGACATTTGTTCCAAAATAATCTCGTAGTTGTGATTCCTTAGCTACAACAAATATATCCTTTTTCTTTGGCTGAATTGTTTCACGTGAAACTTCTTCATTTATCGTTTGTACTAGCATTTCAACCTGTCGTACATTTAAGCCTTGTTTAATAACCTTATTTGCGACCTCAGGAATTCTTCTTTTATTTTTCAACCCTAATAATGCTCGTCCCTGTCCCATTGATAGAGTGCCATTGTTCATCAACGCACGAACATCATCAGGTAATGCTAGTAAACGAACATGGTTGGCGATATGTGGTCTACTCTTCCCTAATCGCTTGGATAACTCCTCCTGTGTTAAATGTAAGTTTTCCATTAAACTTTGGTAAGCTTCAGCCTCTTCAATAACTGTTAAATCCTCACGCTGTAGATTTTCTAAAATAGCTAGCTCCATCATTTGTGCATCTGAAAATTCTTTTACAATGGCAGGAATAATCTCTAAACCTGCTAATTGAGCGGCACGATAACGGCGTTCCCCAGCAACAATTTCATATTTACGCCCTTTCTTACGTACTGCAATAGGCTGTAGAATACCATGCTCCTGTATAGAGTCTGCTAATTCTCGTAACGTTTCTTCATCAAAAATTTTACGAGGCTGAAATGGATTTGCAACGATTAACTCTAATTGAATTTCTTCTACTTGCCCGCTTTGTTCTAATGACTCTCCAGGAAATAATGCACCAATGCCTTTTCCTAAACCTTTAGCCATTTTTAATCACTTCCCTCGCCATCTCTAAATAAACTTCTGCACCTCTTGATTTTGCGTCATAAATGATAATTGGCTGCCCGTGACTTGGAGCCTCACTTAATCGCACATTACGTGGAATAATTGTTTTATATACTTTATCTTGGAAATATTTTTTTACTTCATCAATTACTTGTAAGCCTAAGTTTGTTCGTGCATCAAGCATCGTTAATAGCACACCATCAATGTAAAGTTGTTGATTTAAATGCTTCTGCACTAAACGAACAGTAGATAATAGCTGACTAAGCCCTTCTAATGCATAATATTCACATTGAACTGGGATAATTAATGCATCGGATGCAGTTAAAGCGTTAATAGTTAAAAGCCCTAAAGAAGGCGGACAATCAATAATGATATAATCATAGTCTTCTTTCACATTTTGAAGTGCATGCTTTAAACGTACCTCTCTTGATATGGTTGAAACTAATTCGATCTCCGCTCCAGCCAGTGAAATCGTTGCTGGAACAATGGATAGGTTTTCTACATTTGTTTCTTGAATGACATTTACAACGTTTTCATCATCAATTAAGACATCATAAATACAGCCTTGAAGTTCTCCTTTATTAACACCAAGTCCACTTGTTGTATTGCCCTGTGGATCAGCATCAATTAATAGCACTTTCTTTCCTAAATATGCTAGACAAGCGCTCAAATTGACCGATGTCGTTGTTTTACCTACGCCACCCTTTTGATTGGCGATTGCTATAATTCTACCCATTTAAAAGCACCTGCTTTCATCTATCAAAGCTCACTTTGACAAATCATTTGTAAAATCACTACTCAATACCGCTATCTAATTCTCATTCTATCAAAAAAACAGAAAAGAGTTGTATAAAATATTAAGAATATATACAAAAAAGGAGGCATCTCAGATTTATTTCTGAAATGCCTCCTCTAAACAGAGGGAAAAAGGTTAATTTATTATTTTTCTAAAATAATATTAACTTTAGGATTTTTTCTTTTTAGGTATTTTTACTGTAATTTGATAATACTCCTCTGTGTCTTCTTCCTCCGTCTTAACCGTTATACCACTTTTGGTTACCATTGATAGCGATTGTTTAATCGTATTCAAAGCAATACGGACATCTTTACTAATTGCCTTACGTTTCGGTCTAGCCTTCTTTGGTGCATCTTCCTCTTGATCTGCTGCCTCTGGATGCAATAATAGATGAATATGCTCTTCTAGCTGGCGAACATTCCAATCATTTTCCATTGTCTGTTGTAAAATCTCTAGTTGTAATGGCTGATCTTTAATCGCAATTAATGCACGTGCATGTCGTTCAGATATTTTACGCTTCAAAATTGCTTGCTGCACTTCATCCGGCAGCTTTAATAAACGTAGTTTATTAGCTACCGTGGATTGTCCTTTTCCAAGTCGCTGGGCCAAAGCTTCTTGTGTCAGCTCATGAAGCTCTAATAATTTTTGATAGGCTACAGCTTCTTCAATCGCAGTTAACTCCTCACGCTGTAAGTTCTCTATTAAAGCAATAGATGCTGTTTCCTTATCAGTTAAATTACGTACAATAGCAGGGACTTCTGTCCATTGTAGCTTTTTCATCGCTCGATAACGACGCTCTCCAGCAATGATTTCATATTGATTTTCTGATGTTTTACGTACAACAATTGGCTGAATCACACCATGTGTATGAATGGTTCTTGATAACTCTTCAATTTTTTCATCATCAAAAATAGTACGTGGCTGAAAACGGTTAGGTACAATTTGATCAATAGGCAATTTTATGACTTCTTCTGCTGCATGAACCGCCTCTGCTTGTTCTACTTCATTTTTCACAATAGGCTCTGTTTTACTTCCGCCTCCAAAAAAACGTGAAAAAGGACTTTTCATCCAAGTGGCACCACCTTTAAGTAACTATCTTGCTAAGTGTCATTCTATTATTATTTATTATATTTCTTAAAATGTATATAGTTCATAGATGTCAATTGCGTGAACCATCCATAACTAGTATGTATGCTCAAAATAGAAAAATTATTTTCTACTTTGAGAAGTTTCACATGAAACACTAATTATTGAATAGGTGTTTTATTTGGTACACCTGGTTTACGCGGATATTTTTTTGGTGTTCCTTTTATTTTATCAAAGATATATAAAATACGGTCACTTTCTTCAACAGGTAAATGGAAAGAAAATTCTTCTTTTAATGAAACGCCTAATGTAGTCAATGCTTTTTTAGCATCTTTTAATTCTTCTGCACCTGCTGCTGCTTTTAAGGCAACAAAATATCCACCTTGTTTTGCTAGTGGTACACATAGTTCTGATAAGACTGATAAACGGGCTACTGCACGAGCTGTTACAACATCAAATTGCTCACGGTATTTTGGATTTTGACCAAATTCCTCTGCCCTAGCGTGTACAAAATGCATATTCTCTAATTGCAACTCATCACTTAAATGATTTAAAAATGTAATTCTTTTATTTAAAGAATCTACAATAGTGATGTGTAAATGCGGGTAACAGATTTTAATCGGAATACTTGGGAAACCAGCACCTGCTCCAACATCACAAACTGTTGTCACGGTTGAAAAATCAAAATAGAAGGATGCACTAATGGAATCGTAAAAATGCTTTAAATAAACACCCTCTAAATCAGTAATAGCCGTTAAGTTCATTTTTTCATTCCACTCAACAAGGAGTTCAAAGTATTTTTTAAATTGAGTGATTTGATGATTAGAAAGCTCTATCCCCTTTTCCTTTAATGCCTCAATAAATTGTTGTTCGTTCATGTAAAGTCTCCTTTAGCTATATGGCCAGTAAGCTTATCTGAGATTTGCCTAGCATAGCCTGAAAAATAGGAAGCGGGCACAAAGGTATGCCCGCCCCTTATTCACTTTACTGTTCTTAATGATTAGCTGCTTACTTTCGCTATCTTACCTTGTTCAATATAAACAAGCAGAATGGAAATATCAGCTGGATTAACACCAGAAATACGAGAGGCCTGCGCAATTGAAAGTGGTGTAACTTGTTTTAATTTTTGACGCGCTTCTGTTGCTAAACCTGAAATAGCATCATAATCAATATTTTCTGGGATTTTTTTATTTTCCATTTTATGAAGCTTTTCCACTTGTTGCAATGCTTTTTCAATATAACCTTCATATTTAAGCTGAATCTCAATTTGTTCCTTCTCTTCTTCCGAAAATTCAACATCTGCAGGAATAAGTGAAGAAATTAATTCATAATGCATCTCTGGACGTTTTAATAAATCCGCTCCACGAATACCATCTTTCAATTCACTACCGCCTACAGAACGAATAACAGCCTGTGTCGCTTCATTTGGTTTAATAATAATTTCACGAAGACGTGCAATTTCACTTTCAATCAGCTCTTTTTTCTCATTGAATTGAGCATATCTTTCTTCTGCAATCATACCCATTTTATACCCTAGCTCCACTAAACGTAAATCAGCATTATCATGGCGAAGAAGTAAACGGTATTCAGCACGAGATGTTAATAAGCGATACGGTTCATTTGTACCTTTTGTTACAAGGTCATCGATTAATACACCAATATAAGCATTTGAGCGACTTAAAATTAGCTCTTCTTTTCCAAGGGAGTTTGCTGCAGCATTCATCCCTGCCATTAAGCCTTGAGCAGCTGCCTCCTCGTAACCAGATGTTCCGTTAATTTGACCTGCTGTATATAGCCCTTTAATGCGCTTTGTTTCTAACGTTGGCCATAGTTGTGTAGGCACAATCGCATCATATTCGATAGCATAGCCAGCACGCATCATTTCTGCCTTTTCTAAACCAGGAATCGATTTTAGTAAACGTGTTTGTACATGCTCTGGTAAACTTGTTGATAAACCTTGTACATAGACTTCGCGTGTATTGCGACCTTCTGGCTCTAAGAAAATCTGGTGTCGCGGTTTGTCATTAAAACGCACAACTTTGTCTTCAATAGATGGACAGTAACGCGGTCCCGTTCCTTTAATCATCCCTGAGTACATCGGAGATAGATGTAAGTTAGCCTCAATAATTTCGTGTGTTTCAGGGCTTGTATAGGTTAACCAGCAAGGAAGTTGATCCATGATAAATTCAGTCGTTTCAAAGCTGAATGCACGTGGAACATCATCTCCTGGTTGGATTTCAGTTTTGTCGTAATCAATTGTACGGCTGTTCACACGTGGTGGAGTTCCCGTCTTGAAGCGAACAAGATCAAAACCAAGCTCTTTTAAATTATCAGCTAATCGAATAGAGGGCTGTTGGTTATTAGGACCACTTGAATATTTAACATCTCCAATAATGATCTCACCACGAAGGAATGTTCCTGTTGTGACAATTACTGTTTTAGCACGATAAGCAGCGCCAATTTGTGTAATGACACCTTTCACTTCCCCATCCTCAATAATTAGCTCTTCCACCATTCCTTGATGGATAGTTAAATTCGCAGTTTCCTCCAACACACGTTTCATTTCTTGTTGGTATAAAACTTTGTCTGCTTGTGCTCGTAAGGCTCGTACCGCAGGACCTTTCCCTGTATTTAACATACGCATTTGAATATGGGTTTTATCAATAACTTTCCCCATAGCTCCGCCTAAAGCGTCAATTTCTCTTACTACAATACCTTTTGCAGGACCACCAATTGATGGATTACATGGCATAAACGCAATCATATCTAAATTGATCGTCAACATCAGTGTGTTAGCACCCATTTTGGCAGCAGCATAAGCAGCTTCTGAACCTGCATGGCCTGCGCCAATGACGATAACATCAAACGTGCCTGCCTCATATTTTGTTGGCATAGCTCGTATCTTCCTTTCTTTCGTAAATTTATTTTCCTAAGCAGAACTGTGAAAATAGCTGATTAATTAGGCTTTCCTGCACAGTGTCACCAATAATTTCGCCAAGTATTTCCCAAGTTCTTGTTACATCTATTTGCACCATATCTACAGGTACGCCTGCTTGTGCTGCAGCCAATGCATCCTCAACCGTCGCTTGTGCTTGATGCAATAATGCAATGTGTCTTGCATTTGATACATATGTTAAATCGCCCGCTTCGATTTGTCCTTCAAAGAATAGCGCCGCAATTGCTTCCTCTAATTCCGTGATACCTTCCTCTTGTAAAAGAGACGTTGTCACAATACGATGACTACCCGCTAACTCTTTTACTCGAGCTATATCAATTTTCTGTGGTAAATCTGTTTTATTGACAATAACGATGTAATCCATTGCCTCAATTGTTTCGAATAAACGTTCATCCTCGGTAGTCAATTCATCAGCATAGTTTAATACAAACAAAATTAAATCTGCTCCACGTAAAGCTTCACGAGAACGTTCTACACCAATTCGTTCAACGATATCCTCTGTTTCTCGAATTCCAGCTGTATCCACTAAACGTAGTGGTACACCACGTACATTGACGTACTCCTCTATAATATCACGAGTTGTCCCTGCAATATCTGTCACAATGGCCTTATTCTCTTGGACTAAACTATTTAAAAGAGAAGATTTACCGACATTTGGGCGACCTAAGATAACAGTAGATAAACCTTCACGTAGTATTTTTCCTTGAGAGGATGTTTGCAGAAGTTTCATAATTTCATTACGTACCCACGTACATTTTTCTACTAATACAGGTACTGTCATCTCTTCTACATCATCATACTCAGGATAATCTATATTAACCTCTACTTGTGCTAATGTCTCTAGTAATGCTTGACGTAAATCACCTATTAAACGCGACAATTTCCCATCCATTTGACCTAAAGCCACATTCATCGCTCGGTCTGTCTTAGCTCTTATTAAATCCATTACCGCTTCAGCTTGCGATAAATCAATACGCCCATTTAAAAATGCTCGTTTTGTAAATTCACCTGGCTCTGCTAATCTTGCTCCATTCGTTAATACTAATTTCAATACTCTGTTTACAGAAACTAGCCCGCCATGACAATTTATTTCTACTACATCCTCACGCGTGAATGTTTTTGGTCCACGCATTAATGACAGCATTACTTCCTCTACAACCTCATTTGTTTTAGGATCGACTAAATGCCCATAATGAATCGTATGCGTAGCCTTCGTTGTTAAGCTTTTTCCACCAGGCGATCTGAATATTTTATCTGCAATTGCCACTGCTTCATCTCCACTTAAACGGACGATGGCTATGGCTCCCTCACCCATTGGTGTGGATATCGCAGCAATTGTATCAAACTCCATTTAATGACCTCCTCAACGTTATCCACATGTGGATAATTAAAAACCGACCAAAACTTACTAACACCTTAGACTAACATATTTTCAACAAAATCTAAAGTAAGGATATTTTCCAATTGTGGATAAATAACTAGTGAACTTTACTGTGTAGCTGCAGCTATGCGATACAAAAAACATTTGCTAAATGAAGATAAAAAAAGCCATTTTATCTTAACGATAAAATGACTCGTGTGTTGTCTGTATGTTTTTTCGAAGCTTAACCATTCTTTACAGGTTCAATTACTAAATAACGATTTGGCTCCGTTCCCTCTGAGTATGTTTCAATATCAAGGCGATTTGCCAATTGATTATGAATAATTTTTCTTTCGTATGATTGCATCGGCTCAAATTCTACACGTTGATTTAAGCGAAGTGCTTTATCTGCCATACGATCTGCTAGTAACTCTAGAGCCTCTTGACGACGTTCACGATAGTTTTCAACATCTAATTTCACCATCAAGAATTGCTTAGCACTTTTATTTAATACAAGTTGTGTCAATTGCTGTAGAGAATTTAATGTTTGACCACGTTTCCCTATAAGTAGTGCAGCTTTCTCACATTTCAGCTGAAATAATACATATTTTCCTTCACGTGTCGTTTCAATGTCCAGATCATGGATATCTAATTGCTTAGCAATATTTACTAAGTAAGCTTTTGCCTCATCAATAGGATTAACTGAGGCTTCTTCCTCTTCTGGTTCTTCTTTGACTTGTTGAACTGCTTCGATTTCACTTGGTTGTTCAGAAACTTGTGAACTTTTTGTATCAACATCATCTATTACTGCTGGTTCCTCCAATTGATTCAGATTTAGCTGTTCAGCCTTCTCTGTTTCAACTATCGGAATCTGTACTTCCTTTACTGTCACACGTATCTCTGCAGAACGTGCCCCAAAACCTAAAAATCCTTTTTTACCTTCTTGTAAAACTTCAACATCTACTTGTTCACGGGTTTTGCCAAGTTTCTGTAACGCCAATGAGATCGCTTCTTGTGTTGTTGCGCCTATTTGCGTAAGTTGTTTCACTTTTTAGCCCCTCCATTTTGAGCAGGTTGTGTTTTATCTTTATTCCAAGGTTTATAAATAAACAGGTTTTGAATAATCGAGATAATATTACCGATTATCCAGTATAGCGGTAATGCTGCTGGCAATGCCATACCGAAAGCAATAATCATAAATGGCATAATATACATCATCATTTTCATTTGAGGGTTGTCCATAGCTGGACCCGTACGTAATACAATAAATTGCATTAAACCTGCAGTAATTGCTAAAGCTGGTGCAGGATCTGCTAATGGGAAGATAAAGAAATTCCCTAAATCAAACTCCTTTGAAGCATTCATACGGCTAATTGCATGATAGAAACCAATTAAAATTGGCATTTGAATGATCGCTGGTAAACATCCAGCAACTGGATTTACACCTGACTCACTCATTAGCTTCATCATCTCTTGCTGATATTGCTGCTGTGTTTGTGCATCCTTAGAAGCATACTTCTTTTGCAGTTCCTTCAATTTTGGCTGAATTTCTTGCATCTTTTTAGAGCTCTTCGTTTGTTTAATCATCAATGGCAGAATCGCCAAACGAATAATAATCGTTACAGCAATGATTCCCCATGCATACGTACCGAGCAGATCAGCAAAGTATTTTATTGCTGATACCAACGGCCAAACAATGAATTCATTCCAGAAGCCAGTGCTATCTTTGGAAATTGGTTCATTGAATTCTGTACAACCAGAAAGCAGCAATGCTACTGTTACTAGCGACAAAATTACCCAAAGTTGTTTCTTCAACCTTCTTCCCCCTACAAATACTATTCACTTTTTCTAAATCTATATTCGTGCCACTCTATTCATTTTTTGTTTTCTTCTGAATAAAGTTATCAGTTATTTTATCATGTCTATAACGTTTCACTCTACTAAATATTCTAACAATATACGCTTATTTACTTAAGTAATGTTACTAATTTTTCATATATTGCTGTGAAACCTCATAAACAGATACCCCTATGTGTATTTCTTTCTTTATTTTACGAAAGAAATACTTCAAAAAATAAAGGTGCTTTTCCCACTTTGGTTGCCATCTGTATTACGTTTTCTTCAATACCTTTGCGATTCGTAGTACATGCTGCAAACTTTGTTTCACATCATGAAAATCCATAGTGGCCGCCGGTTTTCTGGCGATAATAACATAGTCCATATTCGGCTTAAGCTCATCCTTTAACTCATGGATACTTTGTCGAATATAGCGTTTAATCTGGTTACGGGTTACTGCATTCCCAAGCTTCTTACTAACTGATAAACCTATACGAAATTCAGTTTGTTCCTCTTTCATCAGAAAATAAACAACAAACTGACGATTAGCGAAAGATTTACCTTTTTTAAACACCTTTTGAAAATCCTCATCTTTTTTTACTCGTTGGCGTTTTTTCATTACTTTCACCTGCTACTAGATAATATCTTTTGATCCTCATTTCTAGCTTTACTAAAAATAAAGAAAAAAAAGACCACTGATGTGGCTCAGTGGACTTATTTTATGCTGATAAAACTTTTCTTCCTTTACGACGACGAGCAGCAAGAACTTTACGACCGTTTTTCGTGCTCATACGTGCGCGGAAACCGTGAACTTTACTGTGCTTACGTTTTTTTGGTTGGTAAGTACGTTTCATTTATATAGACACCTCCTGAATGAAAGTTGAATTTTTCAACATACAGACCTGAATATTATATAAAGCATCTAGTTGTTTTGTCAATGAATTTCATAAATTTCTTTCGTCAACCAGTTTTATTGCTCCTTTTATTGAAACATAAATGTTAGTTTAGTTTCTAGTTCTTAGTCTTCCTGTCTCTTAAATAAAAATAAATTATCCACAGGGGACTTGTTTTTTTTACACAGAGTTGTGTATAGTATTTTTTGCATGTTTTTTTATCCACAACATTTATCTACAGCTTTTTAACATAAACAGAGGCTGTGGACAACTAGGAAGTGCATAAATGAATGGTATGTGGATAAGTTTCGTAAACTATTGAAATAGCTTTGTTTTTCTGATACGATTACTGTGCTTCACTTTGTTGAAAACTGAAATTGACTTTTATTTTATCCACAACTGTTGATATGCTGTGGATAATTTTTATCACAGCCTCTGGTTAACTTTTATCCACAGATTGTGAATTTGTGGATGAAGTGTAAAATGAACATATTTTCCATTTTATAAATGAATTATTTTTTTGTAATTGTATTGAACTGTAAAGGAGATTAGCAGCTTGGAACATTTAGAAGAACTATGGAATAATGTCCTGGCTCAAGTTGAACAAAAAATTTCTAAACCAAGCTTCGAAACGTGGCTAAAATCTACAAAACTACTTACTTATAATGGGAGTGGTTCTACTGTAACAATAGCCGCGCCAAATTCGTTTGCTCGAGACTGGCTTGAGAATCATTATATTCATTTGATTACAGGTATATTAACGGAGCTTACAGGCGAAGACTTGCTTATTAAATTTGTTGTTCAAAAAAACCAGGATTCGGACGATTTTGATTTACCAGCGCCGATCATCCAAGCAAAAAATAACGATCACCATGATATTTCACCAGGTATGTTAAACCCGAAGTATACTTTTGATACGTTTGTTATTGGCTCTGGTAATCGCTTTGCACATGCTGCCTCACTTGCTGTTGCTGAAGCGCCCGCGAAGGCTTATAACCCATTTTTTATTTATGGGGGGGTAGGGCTTGGCAAGACACACTTAATGCATGCAATAGGTCATTATGTTTTAGAACATAACCCAAATGCCAAAGTAGTCTATTTATCATCTGAAAAATTTACAAATGAATTTATTAACTCAATTCGGGATAATAAGGCACTCGATTTTCGTAACAAATACCGCAATGTAGATGTACTGCTAATTGATGATATTCAATTTTTAGCTGGAAAAGAATCAACTCAGGAAGAATTTTTCCATACTTTTAATACATTGCATGAAGAATCAAAACAAATTGTTATTTCCAGTGACCGTCCTCCAAAGGAAATTCCGACTTTGGAAGACCGTTTACGTTCTCGTTTTGAATGGGGATTAATCACAGATATTGCACCACCGGATTTGGAAACTCGTATCGCTATCCTTCGAAAAAAAGCAAAGGCTGACGGTTTAGAAGTGCCAAATGAGGTAATGCTCTATATTGCGAACCAGATCGACTCCAATATTAGGGAGCTTGAAGGTGCGCTTATTCGCGTCGTTGCCTATTCATCACTAGTAAACAAGGATATTAATGCTACTTTGGCTGCAGAAGCATTAAAGGATATCATTCCTAATTCGAAGCCACGAACTGTCACAATATTAGACATTCAAAATGCAGTAGGAGAGCATTTTAATATACGTTTAGAAGATTTTACTGCCAAAAAACGTACAAAATTAATTGCTTTCCCACGTCAAATTGCGATGTTTTTATCCCGCGAATTAACAGATTTCTCGCTGCCGAAAATTGGCGAAGAATTTGGTGGACGTGATCATACTACTGTTATACATGCTCACGAAAAAATATCTTCCATGTTGAAAAATGATGTTCAACTACAACAAGATATTAAACAAATAAGAAGCATGTTAGGAAAATAATCTGTGGACAATTCAATTATTTAAACACAAACTTATGCACAGTCTATCTACATGTGGATAGACTGATTTTATTGACTTAAATATACTTATCCACAAATCCACAGGACCTATTACTATATCTTTTTTATTTTATATAAATAAATAATATAAATATGTGAGGGAAAACGAATGAAATTTGATATTTTACGTGACCGTTTATTAGAAGGTTTAAATGATGTCATGAAAGCTGTAAGTTCTAAAACAACGATACCTATTTTAACGGGGATAAAAATTGACGTTACTGAGGAAGGAATTCGCCTAACTGGTAGTGATGCTGATATTACGATTCAAACATTTATTCCAGTTGAAGAGGACGGACAACAAATCATTCATATTACAGATACAGGATCAATTGTTGTACAAGCACGTATGTTTAATGAAATCGTACGTAAATTACCAACAAATGAGGTTGAAATTCATGTAACACCCGGTTTTCAAACGCATATCCGTTCTGGGAAATCAGAATTTCATTTGATTGGATCAGATGCTGCAGAATACCCATTATTACCCGAATTAACGGAAGATCAAAAATTTACTATTCCTGCTGACCTATTGAAGTCTATTATCCGTGAAACAGTATTCGCTGTCGCTACTTCAGAAAGTAGACCCGTGTTGACAGGTGTAAACTGGCAAATAAAAAATGAAGCATTAATCTGTGTTGCAACAGATAGCCACAGATTGGCAAGACGGAAAGTTCAGCTGGAAAATTTACCTGAAGTTGAACATAGTGTCGTTATTCCAGGAAAAAGCTTAAATGAGTTAAATAAAGTATTAGAAGATTCAACGAACCTTGTTCAAATTGTTATTACGAGCCAACAGGTGTTGTTTAAAACTGGAGAAGTATTATTCTTCTCACGTCTGCTTGAAGGGAACTACCCGGACACAACACGTTTAATTCCAGAGGAGTATCAAACAAATGTAACAATTAATGGGAAATCATTATTACAAGCAATTGATCGTGCTTCACTCGTTGCTCGAGGTGATCGTAATAATGTTGTGCGTTTTGAAATTCTAGACCACCAAGCTGTTGAAGTTTCTTCTAATTCTCCAGAAATCGGTAAAGTACAAGAGGAGATTCCAGTAGAATTACTTGAAGGGGAGAACTTAAAAATTTCCTTTAGTGCGAAATATATGATGGAGGCATTAAAAGCCATCGATGGTCAAGATGTAGTCATCCAATTTACAGGAGCAATGAGACCATTTATTTTACGTTCTGTTCATGATGATGCAATACTACAGTTAATTTTACCTGTACGTACTTATTAAAAATTCAAAGTACTTTCGATAGAAAAACAAAATGCTTTAATGATCAACTGTATTGACTTTGAAAACATTAGGATAGTCGCTAATTGCGGCTATCTTTTTTTACTTATGATGGATTTTTAGGTATGATAGAGAGATAGACAGTCTGAATTTGGAGGGGAACACAGCTATGAAGGACATTAAAATTGATGTGGAGTTTGTCACATTAGGGCAACTTTTAAAAATGACCGATGCGATTAGCTCAGGTGGTATGGCGAAATGGTTTTTACATGAAAATGATGTGTATGTTAACGGAGAAGTGGATGATCGCCGTGGTCGTAAATTACGTGACGGAGACATCGTTAATATTCCTGGATGTGGTCGATTTCGTATCGTTGGATCCACTGGACAGTAAGATATGCATATAGAGCAGTTAAAACTTACAAATTACCGTAACTATGATGCCTTAGCTTTAAAATTCTCTCCAAAAATTAATGTTTTCATTGGTGAAAATGCGCAAGGAAAAACAAATGTAATGGAATCTATCTACGTATTGGCGATGGCTAAATCCCATCGAACGACGAACGATAAAGAATTGATACGTTGGGATTCAGACTATGGTAAAATAGAAGGGGCCGTTCAAAAAAGGCATGGTATTTTACCGATAGAGCTTACGATTACAAAAAAAGGCAAGAAGGGTAAGATAAATCATATAGAGCAAAGTCGCCTTAGTCATTATATTGGTCAAATGAATGTCGTGATGTTTGCTCCCGAAGATTTGAATGTTGTAAAAGGGAGTCCGCAAATTCGACGACGTTTTATTGATATGGAGATTGGGCAAATTTCGCCTGTTTATTTACATGATTTATTAACCTTTCAAAAAATTTTAAAACAACGTAACCACTATTTAAAAATGAATCAAGGAAAAACAAAGACAGATGACGTGATGTATGAGGTCTATAATGAACAATATATTCACGCTGCTACCCAAATTATTCGAAAAAGATTTCAATTTATGGATTTATTGCAAGAGTGGGCAGAACCAATTCACGGAGGTATTTCACAAGGGAAGGAAATATTGCTTATCAAATATCGCACAGTAGCTGGTATAGAAAAGTATCATACTTCCAGTGAAATTGAAAATGTCTTGCATAAAAAGCTGATTGAAGCTAAGGAGCGAGAGTTTGATCGAGGAGTAACATTAGTGGGCCCTCATCGAGATGATTTGCAGTTTTTAGTAAACGGCTATGATGTACAGACTTATGGTTCGCAAGGACAACAACGTACTACCGCTCTTTCATTAAAACTTGCTGAAATCGAATTAATTAAACAAGAAACAAATGAAACACCCATACTACTTTTAGATGATGTATTGTCGGAACTCGACGATTATCGTCAATCGCATTTATTAAATACCATTCAGGGTGAGGTTCAAACCTTTGTAACGACTACAAGCGTTGATGGAATTCATCATGAGACAATGGAGCATGCACAGCTGTTCCACGTGAAACAAGGAGCGATTGAAGAAAGTTAGTCCGGGTAGTTTTTTAGATTACAAAAGAATGGTAATAGTCAGCTCGGTTGACTGTTCATTCATTTACACAAATGATGTTATGAAGGAGTAGATGAAAGCCGTGGCTATAGAGAACGAAGGTTTACAAAATCAAGCTTATGATGCCGATCAGATACAGGTATTAGAGGGTTTAGAAGCGGTACGTAAAAGACCTGGTATGTATATCGGCTCAACAAGCTCTAAGGGGCTTCACCATTTAGTATGGGAAATTGTTGATAATAGTATTGACGAAGCACTAGCAGGATTCTGTACAGATATAAAAGTAACCATAGAAAAAGACAATTGGATTCGAGTAGAAGATAATGGTCGTGGTATTCCAGTAAGCATTCAAGAAAAAATGGGTAAGCCTGCTGTAGAGGTTATTATGACAGTGCTACATGCGGGTGGTAAGTTCGGCGGCGGCGGCTACAAAGTATCTGGTGGTCTCCATGGTGTTGGGGCATCTGTTGTGAATGCATTATCAGTTGAAACAATTGTTCAAGTACATCGTGAAGGTCATATTCATGAGATTAAATTTGAGCGCGGTCAAACTGTTCAACAGCTAACAGTTATTGGGGATACAGATCATAATGGCACAACTACACGTTTTAAAGCCGACCCTGAAATATTTAAAGAAACTACTGTTTATGAATATGACATTTTAGCACATCGTATTCGTGAATTAGCTTATTTAAATCGTGGTATAAAAATTATAATTGCTGATGAACGTGAAGATGAGGAACGTTCTACTACATATCACTATGAAGGTGGTATTCGTTCTTATGTAGAGCATTTAAATCAATCGAAGGAGCCAATCCATGATCCAATTGATGTTCTTGGAGAAAAGGATGGTATTTCAGTTGAAATTGCTATGCAATATAATGCTGGCTTCTCCTCTAATATTTTTTCATTTGCTAATAATATAAATACGTATGAAGGGGGTACCCATGAATCTGGTTTTAAAACAGCCCTTACACGTGTTATTAATGATTACGCCCGTAAAAGCAGTCTTTTAAAAGAATCAGATGCTAATCTTACTGGTGAGGATGTTCGTGAAGGGCTAACAGCTATTGTTTCCATTAAGCACCCTGATCCACAATTTGAAGGGCAAACTAAAACTAAACTTGGTAACTCTGAAGTCAGCCAAATTACCAATTCTCTATTCTCAGATGGTTTTGAACGTTTTATGTTAGAGAACCCAACAATTGCTCGTAAAATTGTTGAAAAAGGTTTAATGGCTGCCCGTGCTCGTGTAGCTGCAAAGAAGGCACGTGAATTTACACGCCGAAAAAATGCTCTTGAAGTATCCAGCTTACCTGGTAAATTAGCTGATTGTTCATCTACAAATCCGGCAGAATGTGAAATTTATATCGTTGAGGGTGATTCCGCTGGTGGTTCTGCAAAATCTGGACGTGATCGTCATTTCCAAGCAATCCTACCGTTACGTGGTAAAATCCTGAACGTTGAAAAAGCAAGATTAGATAAAATTTTATCGAATGCTGAAATACGTGCAATGATTACGGCATTCGGTACAGGTATTGGGGAAGAATTTAATTTAGAAAAGGCACGTTACCATAAAATTGTCATTATGACAGATGCCGATGTTGATGGTGCACATATTCGTACATTATTGCTAACATTCTTCTTCCGTTTCCTTCGCCCTTTAATAGAGGCAGGCTATATTTATATTGCCCAACCACCACTTTATCAAGTAAAGCAGGGCAAACATGTTGAGTATTGCTATGATGATGAAACACTCAAAGAAATTCTTGAGCGACTACCGAAAATGCCAAAACCGAATGTACAGCGTTATAAAGGTTTAGGTGAAATGAATGCAGTACAGCTTTGGGAAACGACAATGGATCCTGAGCATCGTACATTATTACAAGTAGAATTAGATGATGCCATTAAAGCAAATCAAGCATTTGAGCGTTTAATGGGCGATGAAGTTGAACCACGTCGTCAATTTATCGAAGAAAATGCTGTATACGCTAATTTAGATATTTAATTTTTCTTGAGAGGAGGTCTACACTTTGTCAGAACAAGAACGCTCCGGTGTTAAAGGAGTTAATATCACAGAAGAAATTGAAACATCCTTTCTTGATTATGCAATGAGTGTTATTGTTTCACGTGCATTACCTGATGTACGTGATGGATTAAAGCCTGTACATCGCCGTATTTTATATGGTATGCAGGAGCTTGGGAATACAGCAGATAAACCGTACAAAAAATCAGCACGTATTGTTGGGGATGTAATGGGTAAATACCATCCACATGGTGACTCTTCAATCTACGATGCGATGGTACGTATGGCGCAAGATTTCAGTTATCGTTACATGTTAGTTGATGGTCATGGTAACTTTGGATCTGTGGATGGAGATGGTGCTGCTGCAATGCGTTATACGGAATCACGTATGTCACGTATTGCCATGGAGATGCTTCGCGATATTAATAAAGACACAATTGACTACACAGATAACTATGATGGATCAGAGAAAGAGCCTGTTGTACTACCAAGTCGTTATCCTAACTTATTAGTAAACGGTGCGGCAGGAATTGCGGTTGGTATGGCCACGAATATTCCGCCGCATCAGCTTGGAGAAACGATTGATGCAGTAATAGCACTTTCTGAAAATCCTGCTATTACAACTGAAGAATTAATGGAAATTATCCCTGGTCCTGATTTTCCAACAGGTGGGTTAATTTTAGGTCGAAGTGGTATTCGTCGTGCATACGAAACAGGTCGTGGCTCAATTATTATTCGTGCGAAAGTAGAGATTGAACAGAAATCGAATGGTAGGGAAACTATTCTTATACATGAATTACCGTACCAAGTGAATAAAGCTAAGCTTATTGAAAAAATAGCAGAGCTTGTTCGCGATAAAAAAATTGATGGTATCACAAATCTACGTGATGAATCTGATCGTCGTGGTATGCGAGTAGTCATAGAAATACGTAAAGATTCGAATGCCAATGTAGTATTAAATAATTTATATAAACAAACAGCTATGCAGTCGAGTTTCGGTATTAATATGCTGTCATTAGTAAATGGTCAGCCAAAAGTGATGGGCCTTAAAGAGATGCTACATCATTATTTAGAACACCAAAAGGTTATTATTCGCCGTCGTACAGAATTTGACTTAAGGAAAGCTGAAGATCGTGCACATATCTTAGAGGGCTTGCGCATTGCGCTTGATCATATTGACGAAATTATTGCTATTATTCGTGGTTCCCGCAGCGGTGAAGAAGCGAAGCCACAATTGATGGAGCGTTTTAATTTATCAGAACGTCAAGCACAAGCAATCTTAGATATGCGTTTAGTCCGTTTAAGTGGATTAGAGCGTGAAAAAATTGAAGCAGAATATCAAGAGCTTCAAGTACTGATTGCTGAGTTAAAGGCGATTCTTGCAGATGGAGCGAAAATTGTCGATATTATTCGTACAGAAATTTTAGAATTGAAAGAACGCTTTAACGATAAACGTCGTACTGAAATTACTTCTGGCGGTATAGAAATGATTGAGGACGAGGATTTAATTCCAGTCGAAAATTCGGTCGTAACCTTAACGCACAATGGATATATTAAACGTTTAGCTGCAAATACATATCGCAGTCAAAAACGTGGTGGTCGTGGTGTGCAAGGAATGGGTACAAATGAAGATGATTTTGTAGAGCACCTTATGAATACATCCACGCACGATACAATTTTATTTTTCACTTCAAAAGGAAAAGTATTTAGAGCAAAAGGTTATGAAATTCCGGAATTTGGTCGTACAGCGAAAGGATTACCGATTGTTAACTTACTTAATATTGAAAAAGGTGAAAAGGTAACAGCGATGATCCGTGTAGGTTCATTTGATGATGAAGATGCATACTTCATCTTTACTACTAAGACAGGTATTACAAAGCGTACACCAGTATCTCAGTTTGCTAATATCCGCACCAATGGTTTAATAGCTATTAGTTTACGGGAAGATGATGATCTCATTTCAGTTCGTTTAACTGATGGCGATAAGCAAGTCATAATAGGTACTCGTGATGGGATGCTCGTTCGTTTCCAAGAAGATGATATTCGCTCAATGGGACGTACTGCTGGCGGTGTGCGTGGTATCAAATTACGTGATGGTGACGAAGTAGTTGGTATGGAAATCATAGAACCAGGTCAGGAAATCTTAGTTGTTACGGAAAAAGGATACGGTAAACGTACTTCTGAAGAAGAATATCGTCTACAGAGCCGTGGTGGTGTAGGGTTAAAAACAATGCAAATCACTGATAAAAACGGTCCAATGGTAGCTGTAAAAACTGTTGATGGATCTGAGGATCTAATGCTTATTACAATTAATGGTATGTTAATTCGTATGGATATCAATGATATTTCATTAATTGGTCGTAGTACGCAGGGAGTTCGTTTAATTCGTTTAGGGGATGACGAGCTTGTGGCAACTGTAGCAAAGGTTGAAAAAGAAGATGAAACTAATGAAGAAAATGATGAAATAGAAGAATAATAAAGGGACCGATGACGGCAGTGAAAATTGCAGTCGTCGGTTTTTTAGCATAAATCATGAAAAATAAGTAATTATTTTGAATTCCATGATAAAATGAAATTAACTGTAAAGAAAGCGAAATAGTGAAGAGGTGTTAATTGCATGGAAACTATACATGTCCCAATATCGGAGTTGCGTGTAGGTAAAGTAATTTCTGAGGATATTTTTGCAAATACACAATATCCTATAATATT
This sequence comes from Lysinibacillus sp. FW301-JW8, assembly GCF_058788755.1. NCBI lineage: Bacteria > Bacillati > Bacillota > Bacilli > Caryophanales > Bacillaceae > Lysinibacillus > Lysinibacillus sp. FW301-JW8. The sequence continues at coordinate 2,308 of NZ_JBYTBB010000009.1, read as the reverse complement.
TAAAAACACAATCATTTCTCATGAGCATTTACAAGTCTTTTTTGCTTTTAATATTTCAAGAGTTTCTGTTTACAAGGATGGTACGGACCAACAATCTGAAGTAAGTGAAACGGATTTAGTCGTACCACCTGAGGCTGTTCCAACTTTTAAGAGAGTCTATGATAATTCTGTCGAGCAATTTAAAAAAGAATTTAAAAATTGGGAAGCTGGTGCAAAAGTTGATATTGCCAAAGCACGTTCAATTATTTTGCCATTAGTGGAAATGGTGTTAGAAGATCGTACAATCATCTTTGATTTAAATGAGTATTCAAACCCTAAAGATTATTTATATCATCATTGTGTCGCAACTGCATTGATTTCATCGGTGATAGCACAAAAATTAGGTCATGATAGAGGAACGACGATTCAAGTTGCCATTGGAGGACTGTTAGCGGATTGTGGAATGGCAAAAATTCATCCTCGGATTCGCGATAAGAAAACAACCTTAACAGAAAAGGAATTTGATGAAATTTATAAGCATCCGACGTATAGCTATAATATGGTCAAGGATTTAACAATCTTAAAAGAAACAATGAAGGAAGCAATTTTTCAACACCATGAGCGTTTAAATGGGAGCGGTTATCCAAAGGCTGAGAAAATAGCTAACATTTCTATGTTTGCTCAAATTATAGCAGTTGCAGATGTTTTTCATGCAATGACGTGTGAACGTGTATATAGAGCTAAGCAATCGTCCTTTAAAGTAATTGAAATGATTAATGAATCCGAATTTGGAAAATTTGATATTAAAGTAGTTCGAGCACTTATTGATATTGTTGCTGACTTACCAATAGGTACAATCGTAGAACTGTCTAATTTGGAACGTGGGGAAGTAATGTTTGTAAATAAATTTGCACCAACACGGCCACTTATTAAATTATGCCTTTCAGGTGAGATTTTTGATTTAGGAAAAAATCGGACATTTTATATTTCACGTATTATAACGAATTAATATTAAATGAATGACAATCGATGATAAATTATCCCTTCTAAGTAAGTGTTGAAAAATGGCTATAGTAATAGTCGAAACAATTGCTTGGAGGGGATTTTCTATGAGCGAAAAGGGGAGAATCTGATTACAATATGTAAGCTTATAAAATATTATATAAGAGGAGAACAAGAGGGGAATCATAAGGCTGATGTAGATGAATGTAAATATTCATTAAAGGAAATGCGCTTTCTTTAAACCTAGAAAGAAAGAGATTGTACCTTGAAATCTATAAATATGTTCTTTGCAAAGTGATGTTAAGATTGAGACATCCATAAAAAAGCGCAAATGCAAGAACAATGTGTGTGGTCCATTAGTTGCAGAAAACGCTCTTTCATTGATTAAGATATTTTCATATTCAATATCTACAAATAACTCTTAGATAAGGGGCTAGTAGCGTGTAAAGTTCGAAATCAAAATAGATATGTAAGTAAAAATGTAAATATTTCAATGTGTTTTTACTGGATGTAAACAATTATGCTTTTGGGACAATCTAGTTATCTTCCTTTTTTAGTATATACATAACTTATTTTTGAATGGATGCATATTACCTTAACTATAGTTCTTCTTAATATATATATGGTTAAACAATATTAAGACACTAAGCACTAAAATTGACTACTGATAAAGTCTTTCTAAGTTTTTAACATTGGCAGGATTAAGTCTGTTCAATGGAAGGATGTATCTGTGTAAAATTATATAATCAATAAATAATATAGTATAGTATGTAAGTATCTTTTAATTACTAAGTAGATATAGGAATGAAATAGTTAATTATAAAAAACTATATATTTTTTTGAGAAAGTGTTGACATAGTTATAGAATATTGATATTATTAGTGAGTCGCCAAAAGGTGACACTGAAATTGAAGTAAATGAACCTTGAAAACTGAACAAGCAAAACGTAATCAATCAAGTTTTTAGTAGCTAGCTTCTGCTGGTGAACAAAACAAAAATTTTGGACATCAAAATTGATGCCAGCAAAACAATTTGAGCTAATCAAATTTCTTTTATGGAGAGTTTGATCCTGGCTCAGGACGAACGCTGGCGGCGTGCCTAATACATGCAAGTCGAGCGAACAGAGAAGGAGCTTGCTCCTTTGACGTTAGCGGCGGACGGGTGAGTAACACGTGGGCAACCTACCCTATAGTTTGGGATAACTCCGGGAAACCGGGGCTAATACCGAATAATCTAGTTCACCTCATGGCGAACTATTAAAAGACGGTTTCGGCTGTCGCTATAGGATGGGCCCGCGGCGCATTAGCTAGTTGGTGAGGTAATGGCT
>NZ_JBYTBB010000008.1:93654-112947 GCF_058788755.1 Lysinibacillus sp. FW301-JW8 | reverse complement strand
CTCGTCGCTCGCCCACTGGAAAGCGAGTAGCCTGGAACGGAAATCACCTTCATTTGACTTAGTAGTGTTCACAAAGAATCCTTTGACCATTTAGTTTTTCAACACTATGAAAATGATGACCTTATATTTTATCAGGTCATCATTTTATCATTATTTCGCTTTAATACCGTTGAATAACGTTTCAACAATTAACAATGCAGCTGAGTTTTTGGCAATATTCCCCTCCTGCACTTGCTGCCACATAGTAAATAGGAGTGAATATAAGACATTAAGCATCCATTCGCTACTCATATCCTGACGTAAATAACCTTGGTTTTGTAATTGGATAATCGTTTGTCTAATAGGCTCCTTAAGCTGATCTTCAGCAGCCAAAAGTTCTGAACTGTAATTTACAGAGCATTCATGTGCAAGAAAATAAATTTTATCTCCTAACGGAATTAAAGCCTCAACAAGCTTCGGGATATAGGATTCCAGCTTTTCTTCATCAACTGGTATTTCATTCATGGTATCACTGACAACCTGAACAGCTCTAAAACCTAATTGCAACATCAATTGTTCCCTACTTTCAATATAACGATGCAATGTAGCGATACCAATGCCAGCATAGTTAGCGATGTCAGTTAAGGAGGCAGTCGGCTTTTCGACTAGAAGCTCTGTAGCTGCATCTAATATAGCATGAAGCCTAGCCTCTTTTACGTTTTTCATCATGCTTCACTTCTTTCCAAAAATAAGGTGAATACTAGATAGTGTTTACTACCAATTGATACAATTGTAGAATACAGGACACTGGAATTCAACCTACTTGCACATCGTGAAGGCTGTTCTTACAAGGAAATAAAACATTTTGCATTACAAAGAATATCACTACCCATTCTGGACCCAGACATCCTTAACATAGTTTCCTCTATACTGATGCTGCTCTAACCAGGCTTTTGCCTTCTTCTCCTCTACTCCTTTTTCAGATTGATAGGCATACTGCAACATAGCCTCTACAGCTGGTGCCATGTAATTACCATCTCCGCAAACATATAATCGTCCATTATTATTTAACATTTCGATAATATTTGAGGCATATGGCACCATTAATTGCTGCACATAAGTTTTCTGTATTCCATCTTTACGAGAAAATGCCGTATGAAGTGTCACAATCCCATCCTTTTCAAACTGCTCAAGTTCCTCACGATAAATAAAATCAGCATCATTTCTACAGCCGAAGAAAAGATGTGCTTGCCCAAGTGAAATTCCTCGCTGTTTCATCGCAGCACGAGCCTGTAAAAAGCCTCTAAATGGTGCTATACCAGTTCCTGGTCCAACCATTATGATCGATGTAGACGCATCCTCTGGCAGCAGGAATCCTGAATCAGCTGAACGTATAAATATCACCAGCGATTCACCTGGTTGACACTGTGACAAATAATTTGATGCTACGCCATGATAGTCCCCCCGCCCACTCCAGGCTGCTTCCTGCAGGACACCTACTGTAATACTAAGTCGTTCAGGATTTTCCATTGGTGAACTAGAAATGGAATAATATCTAACCTTTAAAGGCGGTAGTAAAGCTATAAATTTTTCAAACGGTAATTCACAGGCATCATACATTTCAAGGAGCTCTAGCATAGATAAGCGTTTTTTTAATACCTGCTCCCTATAAATATCTTCCTGTAATAAAAGCTCTAATTCACGTTTATGTGGTGGACACTCTGTATACGCTGCTAGCTCTCGTATTTGTATACGACTAGCTGTCTCCTGCAATTCAACACTTGTCGCAAGCACCTCGTATAAACTGACCGGATAATCATCTGTAGGAAGATGTGATCCATTTCCATTAAACGAAATGAGTAGCTGATCATTTGCATTCAATTTAAATCGACGAAGAACTCGATGGATTAGCTTACTGCTATTCTTAGGTACCACTCCAAGATGATCTCCCTCCTGATAGCTAAGCCCCTTTGGCAATGCAAGTTCAATATGACGTGTACTCCGTTTACTATTGGCTGATTGAAGCTCTTCATTTTTTATAATTGATGCATAGCAGGCGCCATGTTTTAATGCAAGTGGTACCGTTTCTAAGCCTTTTACAACTTGAATAGACAATTTAGCTTGTTCCTGTAGCATATTGTCATCTATAGTTAAATCAAATGTCTCTTTCATAGTCTGCCACAGCTGCTCTCGCCAGTGCTCCAATTGCTTTTCAAAATCTGCACTTGCGTCCGCTTCCCCATGTAGCAAAATTCTTGTAGCCCCTTTAATGGCAAGCTGTTGATCTATCGTTCGAGGTACCTTTTGATACGTATAATGCCAATTTCGATCTCCACAGCCAAACACAGCATAATTTACTCCTTGTAGGCTATTCTCATTACTATTCTCTAGCCATGCAAGAAACTTTCGAGCATTTCTTGGAGGATGACCATTATAAGAAGAGCAAACAATCAATACAGCGCCCTCTTTAGGTAATTTTCCAGCATACTCATCTAGCGAAGCTACTTCACTGTGAATACCATACAAAATAGATTCGTCTGCTAACTGTTTAGCAACTCTTTCTGCTGTTCCCAAATCAGAGCCATAGAGGATTAACAAAGACATTTTTGCATTCTCTACACTGAGTTCTGGTAAAGTCTGCATTTTTTCTAGTCGCTGAGGTGCTACTGTTGTTTTCTGGTTAATTACTCGATTACGCTGCTTTACTCGAATTTTAAAATCACCTGGCTTTATCGTAAGAGTTTGCTGTATTTTTAATTGATAATTATCATAATCAATTAATTCAAAACGCTGTAAAATCATTGCTAACACCAAAGTTGCCTCATGAAGGGCAAATTGCATGCCGATACAGGCACGCTGACCATTTCCAAACGGTTTAAAGGCATGTGTAGGAATATTCTGAGGATCTTCAAAGCGCTCTGGATAAAATTGTTCAGCATTTTCACCCCACACATTTTTATCACGATGAAGCTGCGGCAGAAGAACACTAATATTGTCTCCTTTTTTAATCAAATACTTGTCGCCAATCACAGTATCCTCTTTAGCATAAAGCTCAAAGCCAGGTGCTGTTGGCCATAAACGTAATGATTCATTTAAAATTAGACGAATGTACTTTAGCTGTAAAATCTGTTCATATGTTGGTGTTTCTTCAGTCAATACTTGATCAACTTCCTTATAAGCCTTTTCTAGCACTTCAGGATGCTTAATTAAAAAATAGAGGGCAAAGGATAGCAATCCACTTGTTGTTTCATGTCCAGCTATCAAAAATGTAATGATTTGATAGCGAATATTTTCATCGCTCAGCGTTTCTCCTGTGTCAGGATCTTTTACATTTAACATTCTGCCTAGTAAATCTATCTCCTCCTGCATACCTCTTGTCTTTCGCTCCTCAATAATTTTATCTACTAATGAAAACATTGTTTCAATATCTTCGTTAAATTGACGCCTTGTGCCAACCATCATCAGATTTTGTATTTTTAATCGGGAACTTTTTAACATGGCTTCATTTAAAGCACGAACCATACTCATAATAAAAGGGCTATGTGTTTCTCTATAAAAGCTATTAAAACGATAGTTGAAGCCACATAATCCAATGGTATCTAGCGTTAACCGTGTCATATCCTCTGGGACATCAATTTCCTCCATCGGATTCAAACGTTCCCATTTTTGTATCAGCTGTGTAGCAATATCCGTCATCATAGAATGATAATCCTTCATAGCCTGTTTACTAAACGTGGGAAGTAGGATATTATGTGCCTTTTGCCAGTTCGGCTCAGTTGTTCTGCTTGTAAATAGGCCATCACCACCAAAAGCACGAACATTTTCTAACTCACTATAAATCTGCTTATCAAAACGTGAAACATCACAAACATCAGCTACCAATTCATGACCAGATATTACTAAGCTCGTATAACCTGGTATTTCTAATCGATATATCGGCCCATACTCTTCTGCAAGCTTACAAAGTGATAATGTTGGCTGCTCTTTATCGATTAAGGGCAAATGGCCAAGTGGACCAAATGTTTTTGGTTTTGGAACATCTTCTACACTTATCATCATGAATCCCTTCTTTCAGTAAAATAAAAAATGATAGTTAAATCTATCATTTGATAAAATAATATACCAAAAATTAAGTAGAACTCAACTTTTTAGAAATTATCCAAGGGAAAAATGGCAGTATTTGTGAACAAAGAGTGAAATAGCAAAAGCCCAACCTCTCACTCTAGTAAGTTGAGACATTGGGCTTTTTGCGGATTTAAATTTAACTAAATATGATATTCAATTTCATCAACGAAATCCCATTCATATGGTGTTTCTTGATAAACATAGTAATTCAGCCAGTTTGAGAATAGCAAATGGGTATGGGCACGCCATGTATTAATTGGCTCATGTGCTGGGTCGTCATTCGGGAAATAGTTCACCGGTACAGTAATATCTAACCCTTTTGCGACATCTCGATTATATTCATCTGCTAAAGTTGTTGCATCATACTCAAGATGACCTGTGATCATAATGTTTTTATTATCCTTGGACTGCACAATAAATACACCTGCATCCTCTGAATAGGACAGTAAACGTAAATCAGGATGATTGCGTACTTCATCAATAGAAACAGATGTATAACGAGAATGTGGTGCTGTAAATAAATCACTAAATCCACGCACTAAGTCGACTGTTAAATCTGTAATGACATGCGAATAAACACCTGAGCATTTTGCTGGAAGTTCAACCTTCCCGATTCCATAATGATGATATAAAGCAGCCTGTGCCCCCCAACATATATGTAGGATAGATGTCACGTTTTTCTTAGACCAATCCATAATTTGTGAGATTTCCTGCCAGTAATTCACTTCTTCAAAAGCCATCTTCTCTACAGGTGCTCCTGTAATAATCATTCCGTCAAAGCGGCGATGACGAATTTGTTGGAAAGTTGTGTAAAATAGCTGTAAATGTGATTTACTAACATTTTTTGATTCATGTGTTGCTGTATTTAAAAATGTAATATTGACTTGCAGTGGCGTATTCCCTAGCAAGCGCAGTAATTGCAGCTCTGTTTTCTCTTTTTCAGGCATTAAGTTGAAAATTAATATATTTAATGGACGAATTTGTTGTGTATTCGCACGATCCTCTTCCATCACGAAAATCTTTTCCTCTCGTAAATGTTCTCCAGCTGGTAAGTTTTTTGGAATATTAATTGGCATCTTGCATTCCCCTCTCTTTTATTTCCCTCTTCAAAATCAAGTTTACAATGACACTTTTTATGAAATTAAAAAATCCCCCTTATTCCATGCGAGATAGAATGAGGGGGATTTTCACCACGTTCACTCTTATCTCTCAAAGGAAAAAACCTTTGCTGGAATTAGCACCTTTCTAACATTTGTTAGAGGTTGCTGAAGCGTCATCGGGCCAAATCCCTCAGCTTCTCTTGATAAGATTATTTAATTAAAATGAATTGTAACATGAACTATTAAGAATATCAATAAAACATAGAATATTTTGTCATTACTATGCATGTTTAGCTAAATTTTGATGAACACTAATCATCATAACAACATATGAAATTTTATGGTAAACATGCTGTGATTATGTTAACATATACCTTTAGTAACAGAGAGGAACGTGAATAGCTTGATTAAAATTGAATTTCCTAAACCAGATTTAGTGATTCGCCAGCGTGAGCAAGATTTAAAGCCTGGTGATGTACCAATTACACCATACCATGGTTTTATTGACTTCCATAAAATCACACGAGACAAAGGTGGCATTTTCTTATTTTACAATGAGAAAAATGAGCTTTTATTTGTCGGTAAAGCGCGTAAAATTCGTCAACGTATAAAAAAACATTTTGAAGACAATGTATCACCTATGAAAAATCATCGTCAAGAAATTTTCAAAATTGAAGTTTATGAAATAGAAGATCCAATGGAACGTGAAATTTACGAAACGTATGCCATTAATGTTTTCCGCTCTAGATATAATGTTGATAAAGTATTTTATTAAAAAAGAATCTGCTTGCCTCTAAAGGCAAGCAGATTCTTTATTTTTTACTCTACAAAAAATGCTTTTCGTTCTTTCGTAATCCATTCCTCAAGCTCATGATCATCTCGTCTTAGGAGACGATTAATAAGGACATCATGCCAAATATAATCCTCTAATAAATAAATGTGAACCGGATCATTCGTAATAAAAGCAGTTTCAAGATTTGAAGGAGAATGTCCATAAATCATCTCTTGACCATCGATAGACAAGATAAACCAGTGCTGTGTAGAAGATTTTTTCGTATAATATGTCATTCGATGCATATCGATGGATGACACAGGTTCATGCACATATAGTGTAATACCGTGAACAGGAACTTGTTCAGCCACCAATAAAATATCCTCTCTCAATGCTTCATACATCTCTTCCCACATAGAAAGAAGTACCTTTTTCTCCGCTTTCTTTAATAATGACTGACAATAATTAATAATGGTCTGCTTCCCTTTTAACATTAACACTTTAGGCTCCGCTTCCTGCTCCTTAGTTTCTAATTTTTCTAATTGGTCACTAATTGACGTAAAATTCGATTGCCAGCGCTGTTGAATTTGCTGTAAAAACATAGCAACAGGAATGGAAGAATAAGTTGTTTGATCAGCAGCCTCCTCTTTCAGCACTAATCCTTTTTCAACGAGCACATCCAGTATGTCATAAACTCTTGCTCGAGGAATACCAGAGTTTTTGCTGACCTGATAAGCACTAATATGGCTCTTTTGGACAAGTGCCGTATAGGCCTTTCCTTCATATTCTGTAAATCCTAGCTCTTTTAATTGGGCGATTAATTCATCCATCCAATCCCTCCATTTCCTTTATTATAGAATAATTTGATGAATAGAAGCTAATGAAAAAAATAGTCTTTACAGCGAAATAAAAATTAGTTACTATTTCAGTAGTAACTATCTAATGAGGTGTCAACATGCTTTTTGAAGTAGATGTAAATGTAGTAATTTTATTGATTGCGTTTGGGTTTCTCGCAGCCTTTGTAGACTCTGTGGTTGGTGGTGGTGGCTTAATCTCATTACCTGCTCTTTTGTTTGCGGGTTTAAATCCTGCAGCAGCCGTTGCAACCAATAAGTTAGCGGGGACTATGGGTTCTTTAACCTCTACGATTTCCTTTTATCGTTCAGGACAGTTAGACATTCGTTCTGTCATAAAATACTTTCCACTAGCCTTTGTCGGATCGTTATTTGGCGCATGGACTGTACATTTAATCAATCCCTCGCTACTCAAACCAATCATGCTCATAATGCTAGCAGGGGTAACAGTTTATACGATTTTTAAAAAGGATTGGGGCTCTGTATCCGCTGTTAAAACATTGTCTCCTTTACACTTGGCTTTATTTATGTTTTTGCTATTTAGTATTGGGTTTTATGATGGATTTCTTGGTCCAGGTACTGGATCATTCTTAATCTTTAGCTTTCTACTTGTTGGCTTTGACTTTTTAAAGGCTGCAGGAAATGCAAAGTTTTTAAATTTAGCAAGTAATTTTGCGGGTCTTTTAATGTTCGTCTACTTAGGACATGTTCATTTTGCCTATGGTTTCATAATGGGCATCGCTCAAATTGCTGGTGCGATGGTAGGTTCACGTGTAGCCATTAAAAAAGGTAGCGGTTTTGTACGTGTTTTGTTTATTATTGTGACCATAACATTATTAACAAAAAATGCATATGATTACTTTGCCCATTAATAGACATGAAAAATGCCGTGAACGAAAATTCACGGCATTTTTCTAGTTAAATAAATAACTTATCTTCCTTAAATTTATGGCTTGTTAATAAACTTACAATTACAAAGATGAATAAAGAAGCGACAATCGGGATAGTCACGGTATGCATTCCGAAGATGGACGGGTAAAAACGATCAATAACAATATACAAGATCATGCCTGAAAACATTGACGCAATAGCACCGTACTTATTAGCCTTCTTCCAATAGAGCCCCAATACAACTGTCCAAATAAAGACTGCCTCAAGTCCACCAAAAGCAAATAAATTCAGCCAGACTAATAAATCTGGTGGATTCAAAGCAAAAACGATAACGGCTAAACCTATAACAGTCGTGACAATAAAGCTAGCTCGCTTAATTTCTGTATCATTAGCTGTTGGTTTTATATAATTTAGATAAATATCCTTCACAACAGTAGAGCTTACAAGCATCAATAATGCGTTGACTGTTGACATTGTGGCCGCCATTGGTGCAGCTAAGACAACACCAGCTAGAAAAGGCGGTAAAACCTTTAATGTCAGTAGGGGCATTACCTTATCCCCAATCTCAATTCCTGGTAAAACTGGACGAGCTAAGACACCAATTAAATGCATCCCAAACATGATTGTCCCAATGGCAATAGTGCCAATGATAATCGCTAAATGCATGCTTTTAGAATCTTTATAGCTCATAGCACGAACTGCGATTTGTGGAAGCCCTACAACTCCAACCCCGATTAAAATCCAAAATGTAGAAACATATAATGGTGTTAAATCACCCTCTGCTCCAAATGGAGAGACAAAATTTGGGTTTTCCGCGACAAGGGATGTCATAATTTGATTGATGCCTCCACCGGCGATAATTGTCCCAATTAATAATATAATCGTTCCAATGACCATAATAGAGCCCTGCACAGTATCTGTTAATGCTACAGCACGAAAACCACCTATAATGACATACACTAACACAGAAATCGCAAAGATAAAGAGTGCTACTGTGTAATTTAAGCCTGTTAATGATTCAATAAGTCGTGCGCCACCTACCCATTGTGCCATCATAGCAGAAAATAAAAAGACAATAATACTAATAGCGGATAAGATCACAATCACATGACTTTTATAGCGCTCTCGTAAAAAATCAATTAATGTAATGGCATGATAACGTCTTGCAAGAATGGCAAATTTTTTCCCTAATATCATGAGCACAAAATAGCCAGCAGGAAGCTGTGCCATTGCTAATAACACCCATCCTAGACCTTTCGTGTAAGCAACACCTGGACCACCAATAAAACTACTTGCACTACCATATGTAGCTATCATGGTCATAGCTAAGAGGAAACCGCCCATTTCACGACCACCTAGAAAGTACTCCTGTAAAAATGAATTGGAGGAACGTACACGCCTATTAGCCCAGACACCAATGCCAAAGATAATGACTAAAAATAATAACAGTGGAAAAATAACTTGCCAATGCATTATTGATCCACCTCCTCATCCTCAAACGGTACCTCTTTGAAAAAGAGTTTCATGACAAACCAGATGAGAAGTATCATAAAGCCTGTCCCTGCGATACAGCTATAGAAAAACCATGCAGGGAAACCGAAAACATACGTATAGCTTGTCGGATCACCAGAACCTAGTCCATAGGCAAAGCCAAACCAGATCGCAAAATTGACGATGACAAGCACCACACCAATAAGCGCCTCTCGATGCGCAACTTTAAAACGTTGATCTTTCAAAATAAAGTCCCCCTAACCTACTCTATTTTACTGATATGTATTCATTATGGGAACCTTTGAGAAAAAATAATTGCTAGTAAGATGAAGATTATCGCTTTTATTTTTTTAATAATATTCCACCTATTTGCTATTCGATAGAATTCATTAAATCAAAAAAGTATTTTGGCTCTTGCGTTTGATACAGTTTGAACCATGCATGCAATGTTTCAGGTGCAAATACACCGAGCAATTTTAATACATGCATTGTAAATTCCAAAGGAGCTATTCCTGATGCAGTAATTAAATTTGCATCAGTTACAGCAGGTTCCATTGCATAATATTTTTCTCCACTATAATTAGGACAAACCATTTTCAAATATTCTAGATGATTGCTTGTATGTCTTTTAGAGTCTAGTAATCCCTCATTTGCCAGTCTCACAGTTGCACCACAAATTGCAGCAACAACCATTCCTTCTTTTAAAGATTTAGATATCTTTTTCAAGATGGGGTCATGTACTGATTCCAACCAGGTATCTCCTCCTGGAAGAACAAAAATATCCGAACTTGTTAAAATACACTCTTCAATAGAAACACTAGGTATTATTTTTAATCCTCCCATTGTCGTAACAGCATTTTTATCAATGCCTACTGTAATCACCTCTAAAGGTGCTAGTTCCTTTTTAAAATACCTCCCTGAGTTAAGTTCAGCAATTAAATAGCCTACCTCCCAGTCTGACATTGTATCAAATACATAAAGATACACCTTTGCATTCATAATAGACACTTCCTTTCTAATTAATAAATCCTATTATAAAAAAACTTCACTGACATCCACTGTCAGTAAAGTTTTCAGTTTGATAATAATTTATTTGTTCATATAGAAACTTGAGAAAGCTAAAGCACTTATATATCATAGTCATAGCTTCCATCGTATTTCCCAACTATAATTGTGTAGTGTTGTGTGTAGCAGATCACCCATTACAAGTTTGAACTATTAGAATGTATTCGTTTCAAAACGTACTTATTGATTAATAGTCAAAGTACTAATCACATATTCCCCATTCAAATCAAAAGTAATGACTATCCGAATGTCCAAATATGTAATCATACACATGTCTTTTTTGTACTTGAATAGTTTCAATATAATTCAATCTAGTTAAAAGTTTCTCAACAATTGATTTTGGCGCATTAAGATACGTTAGCTCATATTTAAATCTACCTAAAAAGTCTCTTTGTTCATTGAATTAATATCAATATATTCTTTGGTTTATTTAGAACATAAGTATAACTAAAACATCCCAACATCCATAGGTACTATCCAAAAAGCACCCTCAGTTGAGAGTGCGAAATTATTAAACTTTAAATTAGTCAAAATCAAAAGGATTAAGCGAATACTTGTTAAAAATACCATATACATGCCCACAGTTATTACAAAAAGCAATATTAAACCATGGTTGTCCATCTTCTGATTCTTCAGTACTATCTTCAGATACTATGTGTTCTAATCCTTCAATTTTACATTCTGGACACTTTGGCTTTGCCATAAAATTCACTCCTCTCATCTACACCAATTCGACTAAAGGAAGTAATTTCCTGCTGATTTAGACAACAAAAATAACGCTAAGACTATTCAGGCTTTTCTGTTTGTACAGCCGTTATTGGCAAAACACTATTGTTGATATATAGCTCCACCAATATCCACAAAGTTGATTTTAGATTGTGTAATATGGGAAGGGTGCAAAGTGAACATGAATAACTGAATAACCGTTGATACATCAATGATTTAGGAAGTCTCTCCCCAATATATATATGCAGAATACTGCATATATATATTGGGGCTGAATGGGGCTAATTAAAACTAGGCGAGCGAGTGTATAGGTATATCATGTGTGAATAAGGGGCTACCCTGAAAGTCTCTAAATAAAAAGTTCGACTTGGAAAACTACTCGTTCTCCAAATCGAACTTTTCCTTTTGGCTGAAATCAACGAGTCGGAAATTTAAAGAATATGAGCGATACTTTTTTTATTGTTTATCTGTTTCCTGCAATTTTTACTTATAATATTTATGTTTTAACGATAATTTACTAAATGATTACCCTCCTACAATAGTTATAATATCCTGCTGCTGTGTAATTTACGGTAATACCCACTGAAAACGTCATCTCGCCCGGTTCTCGTTGATTTTAACTCTTGATTTTATTGATGATATCTTGATAATATTGTTTGCCAAATTCATTGTTAGACTCTTCTAATTTTTTATTAAAATATTCTATGGCCTCATTTTTATATTGTTCCGGAATTTTTTCTAAATACAAATCCATTATATTTTCAAAAGAACTTTCGGCTACTTTTTTGGGGGACATTTTTTTGACATTCATAAAATATTCCCACTTTTTATCATAGTTTTCAAAATGTTTTAATCTAGGCAGGAATATCGCGACATAAGGTCCTATGTTACTTTTATCGGAATTTTCCAACATGAATTCGTAAATCTCCTTTGTTTCCGGAAGATCATATCTCTGAATCATATTTCCAATTGCTGAAACAAGTAGAACTACAAGTTTAGTATTATCCTTATGCTTATTATAGATATCAAGAAGGTTTTTAGAAAACTTCAGATCATTAAATATATCTTGATAATAAATTGAAACCTCTAACCTGGGTGTTTTCTCAAACTCTTTTACAGCAAGAAACAGCTCTTCATCACTCAATTTATGACAATTAGAAATTTTCTCTTTTAATAGGCTAATATTTTCAATAATTTTTTTAGTGTCCATATTGTTCTATCATCACCATTTTCCTTTATTATACCACCTTTATATTTTTGCTTTCACAACGTGCAAACCTATCATTAAACTCTTTTTTCTAACAATAAATTAGCATCTGTAGTATATTTCTTGGAAATCACTAGAGCTGCATATGCAACTCAATGATTCTCAAGTAAAGCCCCCCGATAGTCTGATAAAGAAGATATACGAATTAAATTTGTACTTCGCACATTAAAGCATGTGTATTTCCTTCAGTATCTTTAAAGAAAATCATCCACGTTTCTGTATTTCCCATTTTCGCAACAACATGTGGTTGGTCGATAAAAGAAACTCCCTTTTCAAGCAATTCTTCAAAGGTTTTATTTATATCTTCAACCTGGAAATAGATAACAGAGCTTGAATTTGTAAATTCATCTTTTTCAGGAAGCGAAAGTAAAAGTAGTTGCCCATTACAATCAAAAAATGCAATACTTTCTGTACTAAAAAAGAAGAGGGAACCCTAATACTTCTTTCTAAAATTCAATTGCATTTTCTACATTTTTTATTGACACTCCGATTTGTCCAATTTTTTGAATCATTAGTTTCCACTATATTTCCTCCATTCATTTCATCTTACTTTTGAACACCCGATTTATTAGCCTAATAGAAAGAGCCACTATCCATTTATTCTATTTAATCTGAACATTCTCCTTCTTCTATACTCTTGTTACTGTTGGCTAAGTATTGTTTAATCAAGTGGTAATGTGGATTTAGAATAAAGTTCGATAATTTAACGAAAATTGTAAATTTTACGGTAAAATAAACAAAGATAAAATAAATAAAAAAAGAGGAATCTTATATGAATAAAAGACAGTGGAGAGTAGGAATTTTTTTATTTGATGATGTTGAGGTTTTAGATTTTGCAGGTCCATTTGAAGTTTTTTCTGTCACTGAATTAGAAAATGGTCATCAGCCATTTGTAGTAGAAACAGTATCAGAAAAAGGGAACATAGTAATTTGCATGTAATGGGTTAAAGGTACAGCCAGATTACAGTTTCGAGACTATACCTATACCTAGATTTGATATTTTAATTATCCCTGGTGGTCTTGGTGCTAAGGAGAGAGAAATACATAATGATAATGTAATCAAGTGGATTACAGATCAAATGAAAACGGTGCAACTAATGACATCTGTATGTACAGGTGCTTTATTATTAGCAAGGGCTGGTTTACTTAACGGTAAAATGGCAACGACTCATTGGGCAAGTATTGAAAGATTAGAAAAAGAATTTCCTCAAGTCGAAGTACAACGAAAAGTTAAATTTGTGGATGAAGGCAATGTAATTACGTCAGGTGGAATTTCAGCAGGCATCAATATGTCATTTCATATTGTAAAGCGATTATTAGGTTCTGAAGTTGCTCAGGAAACTGCCAAAATTATGGAATACGATATTGTTATTTAAATCATTATTGAACAAACGGGCGCGATTGTTGAGCAACATAGATAGGAAATGATCAAACTTTTTTCATACACGCTCTTTCTTTTGGTTCGTTTATCAATGTTATTTACATTAATTTGAACAAAATTACCTGCATTTACTGATAAACCAACTGAACTGTACCCTTGTTTCATAGCAATATCATCACCAAACATATAGGCTGATACTTCTCCAAAACCTTTAGTCTTCCGTCCTTTTTTTATCACTTCGATTGAGTACTACATCTCTACTTTATCAAAATCTGCAATCCATGGCCCTATCAACTCTTTCCCATACATCTCTTCAGCAAAACATTCGGCTAAACCTTCTAATACTATATATTCTTCTACAGTAACGTCACCGTGATTAAATGGTTTA
Organism: Lysinibacillus sp. FW301-JW8; assembly: GCF_058788755.1. NCBI lineage: Bacteria > Bacillati > Bacillota > Bacilli > Caryophanales > Bacillaceae > Lysinibacillus > Lysinibacillus sp. FW301-JW8. The sequence continues at coordinate 98,908 of NZ_JBYTBB010000008.1, read as the reverse complement.
CGGTGCTACATAATGTGATGTTAAAAAATCCATCGTTTCTTAAGATAATTTCAATCATCTCCGCAATAGTACGTTCATCCTCTAACACTAAAATTGACGCATCTTGCATTCTATCACCTAGTTTTAAGATTTCTTTAAGGAAGGCATTATTTCACTATAAGCTAAGCTTCACCAAGTACACTATGTATAAGATAACCAATTAAGGAGATAAAACGCAATGACAACAAACCGTGCATGGGCAAATTAAGAAGAAAGGACAGATAACACATGAATAGTGACATCAGAGAGGTTTAAAGACATGACACATTTATATGGTAAATTATGTTCTTTTAATATCTAATTTCATTTCAATGTTAAACATTAAAACGAAGCTACATCATATTCGAGTGGTGATGGAATCTGTATTAGATAAAGGGGTTCGATTTAGAACTGACAATTAGCATCTTTTTGAACATTTTTTGTGTAGAAAATGTGTAGAAACTTTTCATTTTCTATCCTTTTCTAACGAATTCTCAAAAATAGGAAAGCGCTTCAAACCCTCGATACTAAAGGATTTGAAGCGCTTTTCAGTTGATTCAAACTTATTTTATCTAAACCTTGTTACGTCCCTTAGATAAACAGATTTTATTTTTTATCTGTCTACCGAATAGGGAGCATATCAAAATAATTGAGTACCTGAGCTTTTTCAGAAAGGAACTAATGTGTGTAGAGTAATAGTTTAATCACTCTATTGGCAAAGCATAATCAGGCTCTTTTCCAAACCACACATGTGAATAGTTTCCATTAATTCCTACACCCATTACTGTTAACGTGGACCAACTTCCAGCACTGATAATGACATCGTTATGTCCCGTAGAATTTTTCCACATGTCAAGCGCCATTGAAGGACTTATACCAATAGAACTAGCTGAAATTTCGAAGCCATTTCCATTGTAAGACGTTAATTCCCTTGGTTTATCCCACATTTGTTTTGCATACTGGTGGTCGCTTGTGTAACAAATCGGTGACCAAGAACCATTGCTAGACCAGCTATGTAAGTTACATTTAATTCCCCGCTGATCCGCCCCTTGTGATGGAGAATAATTATTAGAATCGATTACATGCGCCCTCGCTACTGTAGTTAATGACCTTGAAATTATGAATGGTTTCAGTCCTAATGATTCTCGGTATTCATTGATTAATGTTGCCAATTCTTTTTCTTCATCTGTTAAATATTCTAAATCTATTTTGTATGGCGTTTTGGTGATTATTGGCTCTTCAACAGATTCCTTCTCTTTACTAGCATTTTCATATTTATGCGCGCGTGCTAAAAATGCTGAAATATGACCTCTAGTTAAATTGTTCGAAGGTCTAAATGTCCCATCCTCATAGCCATTCGTAATTCCTGCTGCAACTAGTTGTTGGACCGCTTCATATGCTGTGCTATTTTTAGGAATATCTTTAAAAGTTTGTTTGCCACTTGGTAAATTAAAGGCACGTGCGATGAAAGTAGCCATATGACCACGTGTAACTTTTACGTTTGGCTTAAATGTGCCATCTTCATAGCCCTTAATAATCCCTTGTTCAACTGCAGACTGGATATAACCGCTATTTGGACTATGTTCAGGGACATCGCTGAATTTTGTAGGTCTTTGAGTACCGCTAAGTCCGACTGCTTTTGCTATCAAAACCGCAACTTCCTCACGCGTTACAATATCGTTCACGCCATATGTTTTCGTAGGCGCTACGATTCCCCTCTCTAACAAATACATTATATCCTCATAGTTACTATGCTTCTCAGAAACATCACTAAATTGAATCAAAGCCGCATGTACGTTTCCTATAGGCATTAAAACAAATGCTAACAATACTGTAGTAATAAAAGTAATTACTCTCATATTATTCCTCCTTTCCTTTAATACTAACAGAAGGTTATTTAATTTCCCAATTCATTTTTTAGTAATTTTTGAAGGAATAGATGATGAGCTAATTACTAAATATACCAATAATATAAATAAAAAATGACCAAGAACTAAAGTTAATTGAGTACCTTTTATCAGTAGTATTTGAATACAAAATCTCATTATCTGTACATGCCACTAACAGTGAACCTAATATTGCAATCGGAAAATACTTTATAAAAATAATACGGAAGGCTGAAAAACTAAAAAAATGAAACTTTTTATATCGAAAATCTGTCTTATGTTAGAATTGAAAACTAAAAAAAAGTCGATTTGCATCACATTTCTTGTGGCAAATCGACTTTTTCAGTGCCCTCCATCACGAAGTGGTCTTTTTATGAATTTTTCAACTAATGCGTCAGTAAGTAAAAATAAGTGTATTAAAATTTAAAGGTTTTTTATATATTTTGTAATATTCCCCATACAACAACTACCTTGAGGATTATTTACATCACAACCACATCTATTTGCTTTAACGTTTTGACGAATGTGATCCAATGGCTTTGAAGAAAGACCATCTTCCACATATTTGTTAATTTTATCTCTTGTCCATTCAAAACAATAGCAGATAGGTACAGTAAGAGAATCCTCCTTTTGATAAACAGGAACTTTAATTTCTGATGTTGAGAAAGTCTTTTTATGTTCATCAAAGTACACAACTCCACAATCCTCTGTAGCGCAGAAAAAATGAACTAAATCAGGATTCAAAGAATCTAGTACTAATGGTTTTAACATTGATTTTAAAGTAATTATTTTTAATTTCTTACCTTTCACCTTACAAGATGGACAAAACTCATATACACTATTTTCAGAAATTCATTCTTTTGTACCTGTTGTACAGCAATCAGACATATATCATATCTCCCACTCAATTTTGATATTAAAATTATAACACTCTTACTTAGACTAATTAGCCTCGTTCATTTAATAATACCTCATACTATAATGTCATAAATCGCCATAAATGGACTGAGATTAAGAGATTCTTGGTTTGAGATCATCGGGTTTATCACCTACATACTTTTAATATCATTATTATAAAGTAAAAAGGCATTTGAAAGTTCGATTAAATCGAACTTTCAAATGTCTGATGTAAATTATGGACTTTTTCAGTGCCCTCCAAGAAATAGGAATGATCTTTTTTCGCAAGAAAGCTCTCATCATACATGCTTGTCACTGTTTGATCCACATCCGCGATATACATCTCTGTCGTTACTGGATGAAGTCGTATGTAAGTTTGAATCGTATCCGGCGTTAAACCAGTAAACTGACTCCTCGTATGATAGCTCCCTAGAAATGATTTACTCACGGTTTCAATCGCAAAATCTTTTTTGGAAAGAGGCTGCCACCTTCGTTGCTCTGCAAAAGCAACATAGGACAGATAAGCACCGTTTGTCGTCCAATGACGCTCAGTCCAATAATAAATGGATTCAGTCGCTTGTGGGTCCAAAAAATCAAAGCCATTCATAATGGTTATACCTCTCTACATAGTCTTCCCGATAAATTGATTTACCTTCCTTTGAGGATATGACGGTGCTAACCATGGAAGTCGCTCCGGATAAAGACCTATCGATGTGGGTGCCAGATGAACGTCATATTCACTTCCGATTGATTGCTTGCAAATTGGTTGATCGACTCTGCATATTGCTGGACCTTCGTATAATCAGGTCCTAAAAACTTTTCAAATAAATAGCCAAAGTACCGCTTGCAACAACAAAAAATACTTTGCGAGTTCTTCAGGAATCGTAAATACCATATGACGATGGGGCTCAGTTCTTGTTGTTTATCTGACCAATCATCTGTATACTTTTTTCCACATTTATTACAAAATCGACTTTTACAAGAGAGAAATAAATAAAGACAGGTTTTGTATTCCCCTCACAACCTAAACATTCATAACGGCGATGCCCCAAATCGGATGACCCACAACGAATCGTTTTTTGAACTGTTTCAAGAATATCCTTTCGATAGGCTTCTGGAAACTTCTCCTTATAGAATTCCCAAAAACCAGAAAAATGGCCCTTTAAGATTGTTTTAATCACCCCATGATTATCAAATTGCATGGTCATCACCGCCTTCTTTTTAAGTAAAATTGTACCTAAATAAACATGAGTTATCCACAGCCAAAAAATCTATAGTTTCCTTAACAATAAAAAAACCCTACACAGCCGAAGCTATGTAGAGCCCTTCTCGCATTCTGAATTGTCTGTGCACCCGGTGCACGATATTTATTTAATCACTACGATGTCTGAAGGTGCGCTTTCTATCCCATCTATAATTTGAGTAACATACCATAAATTCCTTGAAGTGAGCGGATCTGGATTGCTCCAACTTCCATTCTCGTCAGCTTGAACTGTATCGAAGTAGTAGAACCTGTCTGGTAAATAATACTCGGCAAAGTATAACCTCAATGTTGCATTGGGTAGAGCTCCACTCACTACTAATTCATTATTCCATGGGCTTGTGAGTGTTAATTCGCTATTCTCGTCTTATACCTTCTTTATCTCTCGGTTTTATAACGAGCCTTCACCGTGCAGGCGACTTTCATCGCACGCGGCGATCCGTCAATGACTTTTGTCACTGACTGGGTTTCTTCGCTCCTGCTAGTTTTCTCCTTCTCGTATGTTACCATACAAGTCCAAACGGCTAGCAATCATCACTACTACAAACCCGCTGTCACTTTCTATGCCTCTTTGGTGCTAACCCACCTACGCATAGAAGGCTTCAAACGTTCCATTACATTTATCCCTTTTTTTATAGCCTTAGGTTTCCACTATCTTATCAGGTGTGAGAAAGACCAGTTTAACAGTCAATTCTACTCATCTCCATAACATCATCTCAGATGTTCGGATGCCTACCGAACTCCTAGCATTTTTCGCGGTATTCACTACCTCACCCTGCCTACATGGATTCGTCTACCTAACCATAGCTATCTTTTAAAGAGCCCCGCCTCGTGTTTTACGAGTACGACTTCACCTGACTTAGCCCCTTCTCGCATATTAGCGCGTCACTGGACCCAGGAGGATTAGGCACTTGCTTACTTGACTGTTTCGCAAGGATGGGTATTTCACCCACCTATTCAATGTAATAGTTAGAAATGTATCATTTCCACTTATTTCACTAGCGTAGTAGCTAGCTTATAAAGTAACGTTTCGTTTATTTTTATTAAGGAGTAACCGTAATTGCTTGAGTAATTGTTTTTCCACTCACAGTAATTGTTACTGTATTATTTGACGTTGTTAATGCTGTACCATTTGTTGGGCTTACTGTGATTCCCTTTGATACGAAATCTGCAAATGCTACCTCTTCTGATG
>NZ_JBYTBB010000008.1:0-93555 GCF_058788755.1 Lysinibacillus sp. FW301-JW8 | reverse complement strand
GCAAAGTAACTACTAAACCTGTCAAGTCTAGGTTATCACCAACATTGTATGATACTTTTGTTGGTGCTGTTTTTACTGCCACATTTGTTACTGTAATAGGCGTAACCGTAATCATTTGAGTGACTGTTTTTCCACTCACAGTAATTGTTACTGTATTATCTAACACTGTTAATGCTGTACCATTTGTTGGGCTTACTGTGATTCCTTTTGATGCAAAATCTGCTAATCCTACATCTTCTGTAGACCCATTAGATTTTTGCAAAGTAACTACTAAACCTGTTAAGTCTAGGTTATCGCCAACATTGTATGATACTTTTGTTGGTGCTGTTTTTACTGTTACTACATTCACTGGGCTATTCCCACCTTATCCACATTCAATAGCATGTGGTTTATAGTGAGCCTTCACCATGCAGGCGGCTTTCACCGCACACGGCGATCCATCAACGACTTTTGTCACTGACTGGGTTCCTTCGTTCCTGCTAGTTTTCTCCTTCTTGACTGTTACCAGTCAAGTCCAAACGGCTAGCAATCGTCACTACTACAAACCCGCTGCCACCTTCTATCCCTCATTGGTGCTATCCCACCTACGCACAGAAGGCTTCAAACGTTCCATGAAGAGAATCCCTTATTTTGATGACTTTAGGTTTCCACTTTGCGAACGCGTACCAACATGAATTTAACAGTCAATTTCTTTCATGACCAATCGAGCATTACAACTCGACGAATCTGTACAAAACCCCTAGCGTAGCTTCTTATCATACAGATTGGGTACTCGTGCTTTACATAATGGATTCGTTGTCCTAACCATTGCCATCTTTTAAAGAGCCCCGCCTCGCCCTGCGAGTACGACTTCACCTGACTTCACCCCTTCGACGTGGTAGCGTCTCACTGGATGCAGGAGGATTAGGCTTCTATCTGCTGACTGTTAGATAGAGATTGGCCATTCACCAACCCTTTCTTCTTCATCGTTAGATTTAGCGATGTTGCTAAACCCACTCGTTTCATCTGTTCAGACTTATCGAGTAACGTTTCGTTTATTTTTCTTAAGGGGTTACCGTGTAAGTTACTGTTGCTGTTTTCGCTCCATCTGCTGTTTTCGCTGTGATGGTTGCGTTCCCTACACCAATCGCAGTCACTTTACCTCGGCTATCTACCGTTGCAACTTTCGAATCCGAGGAAGTCCATGTCACATTTTTATTTGTTGCATTTGCTGGTAAGATGGATGCCGTCAATTGCGCCGTTTCCCCTTGATTGATCGTTGCGGCTGTAGCGTTCAGTGAGATATCTATTACTGAAATCGTACTCGGCGGAGATGTTGCTGGATCTGGTGTTGGTCTTGACTCTAGGACTGGTGAAACAGATTCCTTAAATTTATTTCCGACCCATGTATTTCCATTCACATTAAATTTAAATTCATACTCGACATTTTGAATCTTTACTTTAAACGGCTCTTTCGGAATGGCTTCTTCTGAAACAAAGTTGATTTTTACAACATCCCCCTCCAAATACATCTTCGCAATAACAGCCGATGTCATCAGTTCATATTCCTTATCAGTTGAAAAAATTTCTGCCATGCCTTCAATTGACAGTGTAAAGGTTAAATTTAGTTCCGGTTCTGGCTCTGGATAAGATTCAGTTAAAGTGTTCGGATCGGTATTTGGTGTCTCTTCCTCGTTCGCTGTTAATTGGACGACTGCCTCTGTTCGCATGACAAAGACCGCTAGTTGCCCGCGTGTAACGTACGACCCACCATCAAATTGGGTCGCTGTTCTCCCTGTTGTGATCCCATTTGTATAAAGCGGCAGAATATAGTCCTTATATTCCTTACTCACATCCATTAACGGCATGGTCGCGCCTTCTGGTGATTGTAAATGAAATGCTTTCACCAAAATTTTTGCTAGATGATTGCGCTGAAGTGGTTCATTCGTGCGGAACGTATGATCCTCATAGCCACTAATAATGCCCGCCTGTGCTAAGGCCGCAATCGCCCCATAATAGGAATCGCTAGGCAAAACATCGGTAAATCCTGGATCCACTACATCATTCGTATCCAGCCCCAATATACCGGCCAAAATTTTCGCTATTTGTCCACGTGTAGCCGCTACATTAGGCTTAAATGTATGATCCACATACCCTTTCACAATTTCTCGTTCAGCTAATGCATACACTGCGTCATAGAAATAGGCAGATTGGGGGACATCCGAAAAGGTGGTTGCCTGTGCGTAAGTAGGTGCAAACATAGGAACAGAACTGACAGCTAGTGTGACACCTACTGTTGCTTTTACATAATTATTTTTGATACCCATTTTCGATTCTCCTTTTCTTTTACTATCTTAATGCGTAATACATTATAAGTTTGCATTAATTTCAATCGACTTTTCTTAATGAAACCTTAATGGTTTCATCAAGTGTTGAAAAACAAATTTGTCAAAGAACCAAAGTTTAAAATTACAACTTTAAAATGAAGTTTTCATATATCATCCTTCTTTGAAATAAGATATTCGCAAAAAAAGACTCTACACCTCAGAGGATGAAAATATTAGTTAACCCATAATATGAAATTTTTTGGGAAAAACCGGATCATCACCAAATTCCGGGGATGACAAATTCAATGACCTGTTTCCAAACGTAAACAAAGGAAAAGATGATCATCATTTACGTAGCCAAATCCACGCCTTTTGATGAGCTTTATTTTATTATTTGTGCTCTCCATAATGCCGTTTGAGAAAGGTGAAATGATTGTATCTACCATGTCTTTCTCACAGACAATCACCTTTTCGGCAATCTTTGAAACCATGCCACTTATGTGAAATTGATAACGTTTAAGCCAGACTTTTAGGCAACATAATGATAAAAAGCACAACTAAATATTTACTTATCTTCTTTATCGAAAATTTTAGAGTAGACTTTTTTTACATACAAATAATCTTGGGTACCTGGTGTTTGGGTGGTCAAAAGCAAACTTCAGGAATTGGCCGGATCAGACGCTACAGGATGCACCTGGCTTGATCGAAACGATTTAAGAAACTGTTTTTTTACAAATAAAAACAGCCAAATCTCCAATTAGGGAAATCTGGCTGTTTTAATAAATAAATTATTTCACTCCTCTTTACTCATTGAATGTGCATTATGATCTACAGAGGCAAATCTTGAATATGGGTTAAATGAATCCGTCGGAATAAGAGCAGGCGTACCATTTCTAAGAATTGGAGTAGAATAATATTCTCTCATTGGAACAGCATCAATATCAACAGTATCAGCAGATAATGGATATTCTTTGAATTCTACATAGGAATATAAGCCAACTGTATTTGCACTAACTGATGCGCCTTCTACATTTAATGAATAATTCTCTCCTACTCCTGTAAACACAGGAGAATACCCTGACCAGTTCGGATTATAAAGGACCGATGCCCTAGCTGATAACGAAGAATTATTTGAAAAATTTTGTTCTTTAAAATATATTTTGGATAGATGATAAGGACTTCCTTTTGGTGAGACTCCAGTTCCAGAAATATTAGCAGATAAGGTCATAGGGATCGTAACAGGACCTCCCATAATATAAAATGTAGCGATAACTTTACTTCTAGCAGGAACTAGTACAGGTTGAGTATACTCCCATAATTCTTCATGAGTACTTGTAGTAGTTTTAGTAGTGCTATGATTATATTCACCTGTTAAAGATACTTCTACACTTTGTTCAATCTCTCCAGCTATTAAAAACCCTACTTTTATTTTACCTTTAGTAGTAGATTTAATACTTGTGCCAATCTTATATCCTGTTGTGGTACTTGTTGTAGTAGTCTCTGTACACTTTTGTGAAAACTTAATAGTTTGAGATTGCTGTATACTTGTATCATTTGATAAAACTTGAACAGATGTTAACAATATTTTAGGATTAGATCTAATATTAACTATATCTGGCACAGCGTCTACATTCTTAATATTCCAACTATATAAACTAGGGTTTTTAAATGAATTAGGTTGTACTTTAAATTTTCTAGTAGCATACCATTTCAACTCTTCATAAGCTTTTTGTTCAATATCAACGATTGTCATAAATTTCCCACCTTTTATTTTTTTATAAAATTTTGAACCATCTAGATTTTTGTTATATAGAGAGGTGATGCATAAATCTTGTTGGTTGTTTGCTATCTCCTATATTTTGTAATTATTAACATATTATAATAATACACTTTTCAGTTGATTTTGATTGAAAGTATAAAAATTTCTTTTTAATGAATAAGTCAACAAAAACGTAAGACCTTTTCTTGTTTGAATTAGTCACCACACCCAATTTTTTCTGTATGAATTTAGAAACAGCGAAACAGAACTGATGGCTTTTTTAGATTACGAGAAATATGATTGGATCGGCTTTTCAGCTATTTTTCTTAGTTCAAAGCAGACTTCGGACATTGGCTAGACAAGCTTAAGGCTTTGACCAGATCGGGCTTGATCGATGCGCTCATAATCCGATTTACTCTTTTTCTAAATAGCGATAAATCGTCGTCCGAGACACGCCCCACCTTTCTGCAACATCTTTAATCGGTGTACCACTTTCAATTAAAGCCTTCATCATTTCAATATCTTTTGGTCCATACTTCTCCCGGACGTTCACGCGACTTTGCAGCTGCTCAACCTGCAACAGAGCGTTCTTCGATTAGATTACATTCAAATTCCGCAAATGCTGCGAACAAGTGAAACATTAATTGCCCCGTTGCATTACTTTTGTCCATAGTTAGATTTTCTTGAAGACTATGAAAGCCAACACCACGTTCATTTAAGCTGTTCACAATTTAAATCAAATCTTGCATGTTACGTCCTAGTCAGTCCAATCGCCAAACGACAATGGTGTCGCCTTCACGTGCATACCGAAGTACTTCCTCTAAACCTGGACGTTGTTTTTTTGCCCCACTTATTTTATCGTGAAAAATTTTTGTACAACCATGTTGTGTTAACGCATCTGTTTGTAAATCTAAATTTTGTATCCTGTTGACACACGTGCATATCCAATTAACGCTTTAACAGCCATTCGATAGCTCTATAGCTGCTGCACCACCATATCATCTACTTTTATGGTACGTTCACTATTTTTTGTTTTCGTTGATCCTATACCGTTATTCCCTCTAGTTCGCTCAATAGTTATCGTTTGATTGGCAAAGTCGATATTTCGCCATTGAAGCCCCAATGCCTCACCTTTACGCATACCTGTATAAGCAATTGTTAAGAATAAGCAATAGTAAGCAATATCCTCATGTTGCTTAATATGATCTAGCAATACACTAAGTTGACTAGGCGTGAGATAATTTTTTTCTGTTTATATATCTCTTAGAGAAGGGGGAGCGACTCCATTTAATTTATTGCGTAATAGGATTTCCTCTGTTACCGCTGCATTGATAGCAATCTTAAAAATTGAATGCAAGGCACGTATTGTAGAAGGTTTTAACTTGTCCTGTAGCACATTAATAAATACCGTTTGATAAATAACCTTTTCAAGTTTTTTCAACTTGTAAGAGCCAAGAAAAGGCTTAAAATAGCTTTATAAAGCCCTCATGTTGGGTAATGGTAGCAGGTTTCCATTTACCTTTATTTAACTCGAACCAATATCTAGCCATTGGGCGACTGTTAGGTTATCATGTTCTATATGTTTAGTTTCACCACGCAGCGTTGCAGCCTGATTGTTTAGTCTTAGTAATGAAATTTCTTTAATAAGCCCTGAAGCTCATCTGCCTGCTGAGCCATTTCCTTAGCTGTAGAAGCCATATGTTCTATCGAGGCTAATTGCTCCTTAGCAGTGACTGTTACATGTTCAGAACTATCTGTTGCACTACTAGCAATACGAGCCATTTCCTCTGTGGAAGCGGTCACTTCTTCAATGCTTGCTGACATCTGCTCTGTCACCGCAGAAATGTCATGAAGCTGCGAACTTACTCCTTCTATGGACTGCATAATTTTTTGGAAGGCCTCTTTTGTTTCATCAACAACTTCCATACCTGCAGCAGTTTCCTTCGTATTACTCGAAATAGCTGTAATCACATTGGTAGTGTCGTGTTGAATCGATTGTATAAGGACCGCAATTTGGTCTGCTGATTGCTTCGATTGCTCTGCTAATTTTCGTACCTCATCTGCTACTACGGCAAAGCCCTTTCCTTGTTCCCCTGCCCGTGCTGCTTCAATCGCAGCATTTAAAGCAAGTAAGTTCGTTTGATCTGCAATACTAGTTATCACATCAACAATATTGCCTATTTGTTGTGATTGTTCACCTAATATTCGTACCTGCTTCTCTACATGATCAGAAGAATCATTTATAATTGTCATTTGCGACATTACACGATTCAAGGAATCATTTCCTTGCGCTGCCTCTTGCCCCATTACATCAGCAGCATCTGACACTGTTGAAGCAGTTTCAGCCACTTGCTGAATACCAATGGCCATTTCCTGCATAGCCGTTAAGCTCTCCGCTGTAGTATGTAATGTCGTTCTAGAGCCTTGTGCTAAATCTTGTAGCGTTGAGGCTAATGCTCTTGTCATTTCCGCTGATTGATCTGATTGGGATGTTAAAGTATCAGAGGATAAATCAACCTGATGAGATGTTTCGGCAATCTGTTGCATTAAGCTCTTTAAACTTGTCAGCATTTTATTGAAGGATTGTGCAAGCTCACCTGCTTCATCCTTCGAATTAATTTGTAGCTGTTTTGTTAGATCCCCTTCCCCTTCTGCAATATCTCGAAGTTGACGATTCATTTCCTTAAGTGGTCTTACAAATGCTCTTGTGAAAAGGAAACTACCCAAAGTCGCAATGGCGGCTCCTATTAACATGACAATAAACAGCTTGCCGATAAATGCGAAAATAATTTGTTGAACCTCATCTATCGTCTCACCAACAAACCACATCCCTATAATGTCTCCATTAGCATCTTTTATGGGTGCATAGAGTGTTAAATATTTTGTCCCAACAACATCAGCTTCACCTATAAATGTATTGCCTTTCTTCATTACCTCTTCAATAACTTTCGGGTCAGCATCCTTGCCAACTAAGCGATCACCATTAAGCTGTAAATTAGTAATCAGCCCTTTGGTTCCTTGAAAAATCGTCACACCGCCTTCGATGCTTTCTCCTACCTCATCTACAAAATCCACTTGGTCAACTATTTTTGCATTGCCTTTATAAAGCTCTCCATCTTTTATTGCCCAGTCTCCCTTAAATCGTTCTTCAAGCAGCAGATAACCAACCTTAGAAATATGCGTTATACTTTGCTCGAAATTATTGCGCATAATATCCTTCACTTGCACATAGGAAACAACGCCAATCATAATGCTTAAACATATAATGACCACCACTAAAAGCAAATTAAATTTTGTACTAATTCTAAATGTGCGCAAAATCTCTCTCTCCTTTCTTAAATAGCTTGTAGGAATAATATGTATAAAATGTAAATCACGTTAATTAAACATGATTCTAATAATAGTTTCAATACATTATCAATAAATTAATATATTTTACAAATATCAACGGTTTTTTATTGAAGGATATTGTGGCAAATCTAGTGATACTAATGATTTAATAGATAGTTTAATATCATTAGGGATGATTTTTGGTTGTGCTATAGGTGTAATTTTTGGCATGCTTTTTACCAGGCTTTCAAGTATTTAATGCTAGTTTAGAAGCTGGAATAGGGTATTTATTTGGAAGAGTTGTTTTTAGATAATATAGTAAGAAAAGAAACTCATAATATAAAGATATGAATAACAGAACTATATTAGAAGTTTGATTTGCTGAAGATAAAAAATAGTCTCTCATATATAAGTAAATCTCCATTAGCAAAAAATCCACATTAAGTCACTGTTAGCCCATTAATAACAGAAAATTCCGATTTCAAGGTATTTGGGCTGTTCCTATTTTATAAAAAATAAAACACTTAAAATGCCCAAAATGTTGTTTAAATCAACGCTTTGGCATTTTTATTTAGCTTAAGAGTGACAAAAAACTAGATATTTACAAAGGAAACTTTCCATTTTTGCGCGAGTGTACCACAAAATTTTCGTTATAGTATGTATAACGATCATAAGGAGTGAAAAAATGAATGATTTTATCCAACGTCTTCAACGACATGATGAAAAAGCATTGAAATATGTTGTTGATCACTATTTAGGATTTATAAAGGCAATTACTCTAAAAATTTTAGAAAAACCATCAGATTATATGTTAGCTGAGGAATGTGTAAATGACGTATTCCTACTTATTTGGCAAAAAAGTAATTATTTTATTGGGGAGGAAGCTGATTTTAAAAGATGGATAGGAATGATTACTAAATATAAAGCGATTGATCTTTACAGAAAACAGCAAAAGCAACTAACGACATTACCTATGGAAAATATTCCTCCTCTTATCGCACCAGATAATATTGAACAACAGCTTGATAAAATGTATGCGAAAGAGCAATTACTTCTTGAAATCATGCATCTACCTGATTTAGATAGAGAACTATTTTTAATGAGGTATTACCTTGAATATACAAATAACGAGATAGCAGAAATTCTACATATTTCAAAATCTGCAGTGGAGAATCGCTTATATCGAGGAAAGAAAAAGCTTGCTAAAAATCCTAAATTACAGGAGTGTTGGACATGAATAAAGAAAAAATCTTTTTACAGTTGGATATAGATGATATAACGCCAGTAGTGGTTTCAAAAAATGAGAAGCAAAAGGTTTTAAACACCGTTTTACAGAAGCAATTCAGGCGAAAGAAAATCCGTAAATGGACCATTGCCTCCATTCTTGCAATTGGAATTTGTTCAGCTAGCTTAGTGAATTTTCCATCTATGGCATCTATATTACCAATTAAGGATGTAACTTTATCTGAGAAACTCTTTTCAAAACAGCATGAATTTATTTTTAATCGTATTTCAATTTCAGAAAATACAGCATCTATTTACTTTAGCTGTGATTTAGATTTTGCTACTGAATTCATAACTTTAGACATTGTTGATAACTTTGAAAATCATTATTATGACACATCCGAAACAACCACAAATAAAATAACTGATAATTACTCAAATGGTAAAGTAATACTAAATAATTTTCAGGCTAATGCATCCTCAATATTCATCACACCAATCGTTCATACAATGGATAAAGAGGGCAATATCACAAAAGATAGACTGGAGACAATAAAAATTGAGATAGACTCTAATGAGGAGTGAAATATAGGAACGAATCCTTTGAATTTATTGAGTGAATAAATTCAAAGGATTCCCTTTTTAATCGGTAAATTCCTCTACTCTATCCAACCATTCATCGATGAGGCTATTAAACAAATTCGCTTGTTCGATTTGCAAGTTATGACCAGCCTTATCTAAAATCGTGAAGCTTGCTCTTGGGAACTTTCCAATAATATCAAACGCATCCTTATATCCAACCATAGAATCCTGTTTACCCAGCAAAAATAAGCATGGTTTTTCAAATAGCATTTCATCAACAGGAAAGGAAAAACTATAGTTTTGCTGAATTTTTTCCAAAAATTCCGCGTCTGCTTTTTCTTGTCCTGCTACTACCTCATTCATGTATCGGGTACAATGATGTTCATCTAAAACAACCAGATATGAGCTATAATCATCTAACTCCTGCTTCGTCAATGTCGAAATAAATTCTTTATCGGACAGAATAATACTTTGTTCTGGCACTGTTCTTCTTTGTTTTTCTGGAATAATCAACGGACAAATAAATGCAGCCCCTAATATTTCTTCTTGATAATCCCTCATGATTCCTCGAACTAAATAACCACCATAGGATTCCCCTACTAAAAGATAGGGTTCATTTGGAATTAAGGAATAGATTACCTCAACTACAGCCTTTAACATCTCATCAGAGTTATTAATTTCTTCATAGTCTGTCGTCTCCCCCATTCCCGGAAGGTCAATATAGATTCGTTTCCAGCCTTCTCTTTTGAAGAAAACCGGCTCCATACACCCCTTCATTAATCTATGATCTGGCGAAAATCCATGAAGCATAACGATTGGCTTTCCCTCTCCAATCATTTCATAGTAAATATTAGCCTTACTTACCTGGCAAAATGGCATAGTTGTTCCTCCAAAAAATGTTGTTTCCACTAATATATCATCTATACCCAATTTTTCAAAAAATCGTTGGACTAAACTAAGGAGATATTCCAACCATTAGTTTAATAATTCTATCCGTCACTTTGGCTTTTCTATCCATCAGTTCATTGATTCTAACCACCACTTTCAATTTACAGTAAAATAAAAAACCTCGATTATCGGTAGTGAGATAATCGAGGTAATAAACGATACAAAATTATAATAGCTCTTTACGTAATTCAGCAGCAGTTTTAGGTGATAACAGACCGAATGGAATATCGAATACTGTTTTCGCACCTTTGTCGCCAGCTTGGCTTAAACGATAGGCTGCACGTGCGTAGGCTACTAGAACACTAGACGTGAAGTTAGGATTACTTTCAAGTTTTAATGAGAATTCAAGAATTTGTTTATCATTAGCACCACTTTCACCACTGCGGATCACAAAACCACCGTGTGGCATACCAGTATGGTTCGCTTTAAATTCATCTTCAGAAATGAAATTAACAGTTGTATTATATTCGTCAAAATAGTTTGGCATAGTCACAATTTCTTGTTCAATTTTTGCTGCATCCGCACCGTCTTCAAGTACAACCCAGCATTCACGGGCATGTTTTTCACGTGTTGTCAGCTCAGGATTTTCACCGTTACGAACACGCTCAACAGCATCTTTAATTGGTAATGTATATTGTACAGCATTTTTTACACCTTCGATACGACGTACAGCATCTGAATGCCCTTGGCTTAAACCGTCTCCCCAGAATGTATATGTTGTACCTACTGGAAGTACAGCCTCACCAAGTACACGATTTAATGAGAATAAACCTGGATCCCAACCAACTGAAATGACTGAAACTTTACCAGATTGTTGTACTGCCGCATCTACCGTTTCAAAATATTCAGGAATTTTCGCATGTGTATCAAAGCTATCAATTGTATTAAACCATTGTGCAAAGTGTGGACCTTGCTCTGGTAAATCTGTTGCAGAACCCCCACATAAAATCATTACATCAATGTCATTTTGGAATTTTTCAGCATCATCCACTACATACACTTTTGCATTACTTGCAACGTTTACTGTTGAAGGGTCACGACGAGTAAATACCGCTACTAATTCCATATCTGGATTTTGTGAAATAGCGTATTCCACCCCGCGTCCTAAATTTCCATATCCTACAATACCTACTCGAATTGCACTCATTAAAATTCCTCCTCAAGATTACGTGACTATGTGAAAAACTTCACGTTAAATCTACTTACAATAATACTTTGTGTTAGAAAAATTCACAATAGTTTGAGTATCTGTTTTTGCTTGATAAATTATATCAGTTTTCTATGATTTTTATCGTTCAACGGCATGAATACGGTTACAAATTACTACTTCATGTTACTAACCTTTAAGTTTTCGTTAAAGCCTTGTAAATAAAGACTTTTTAAGACAGGTATCTTGTACAATAAAACTAACGACAAAAGGGGGCATGATGAATGAAAAGTAATTGTTACTCACCAAGTACACCATGGGAACAAGGAGCATTACTTGCTTGTCCATTCCAAAATGCACAGAAATCTGGAAAAGCACATGATACTACATTTTCAACTTCCACTGAGGTAAAGCATAAGCCATTCTCACTCTACACGCATTATTGTACAGGCATTATTCCTTTTGACGTTTTGGAAAATACCCTCAACATTACCCCACAAAAACAAAGAATCAATGAAGTTAGCTTTTATTGTAGCGGCAAGGAAATTGCTCGCTGGTTGGTTAAAAAAAGTGAATATAATAAGCTTGAGTTTGTCTACTTTTTTGAAGATTGTTAATCTCATTTTTCAGATCTGAGCTTGTAAAATCTGATTAATTCCTCTAATTTATCAGCGGTTACTGCTAGCTGATCCGTACTCTTCGTAACTGTTTGAAGCGAACTACTCGATTGTTCCGCTGAAGCCGCCGTTTGCTCAACACTCGCAGCAGCCTGCTCAGTTACCGCTGCAATTTCCTCAATCATTTTGCTAACATTTTCACTATCCCTCATAACTAATTCAATTTTCTCAGAAGTATCTTGAATATTGACCGTTACCATTTCAATGGATTCATTAATATTTTCAAAGGTATGTCCTGTAATTTTCATTTGCTCTGAACCCTTTGCAACCTCGGTATACCCCTGCTGTAAGGAATCTGTCACAGTATGCGTTTCTTGCTGAATCATCTCGACAATCCGTGTAATATCGACAATGGAATAGGAAACCTGATTTGCTAATTTCTTTACTTCCTCTGCCACAACAGCAAAGCCTTTCCCAGCATCACCTGCACGAGCCGCCTCGATTGCAGCATTAAGTGCTAATAAATTGGTTTGGTCAGAAATTTCCTGAATCACAGTGACCAGCTGATCAATTTCTTGTGATTGTTTTTCTAAATTTTGTACATTTACTACAGTATCCTCAAATACTTGGTGAATAATGGTCATTTGTGACAATGATTGATCCATTAAAGACTTTCCCTGACCTGACATTGTTAATATATCATTTGATTTCTGAAATATTTGTTGACCATTGTCATTAATCTCACGAATATTGTTCGAAAACGACTCCATTTTACTGACCATATCGCATGCTAAATTTGCTTGTACTTCTGCTCCAGATGCAAGCTCCGTCATTGTTATAGCAATTTGCTGTGAGCCGTTATGTACTTCGGTTACGGACTGAGCAATATGTCCGCTTTGCTGATGTAATTCCTTTGCAGAGAATTTCACCTGCTGCAGTAAATGATTATTATTTTCGCTGACAAAATTAGCTGCCTTCATTAGCACAGCAATCTCATCTTGGAAATTAATTTTTAATGGCGGATCACTTAAATCACCTTCAGCCATTTTTTGCAAACGGTTCATAACCATATTAATAGGCTTCACAATTCCATTTGTTACAACAATCGCAATTATTATTCCTGTTAAAACTATTAAAATAGTGAAAATTATATTGAATTTAACATTTTTATTTCCAATGTCAATCACATTGATACCTTGTTCTAATACATCCTGTTTTCGTTCATCTGCCATTGCAGTAAAACCACTCATTAAATCTCTCGCATAGCCTTGCGCTTCACCATTTAAAATTGCTTCAGCTTCATCGATTTTTCCTTGTTCAAATAGAGGAAATACTTTTACCTCTTTTACCTCTTGCCATTGTCTCCCCAATTCTACAAGCTCTTTCGTCTTATTTGATTCCGTTTGCTTTAGCAATTCTACCTCTAATTCCTTTGCTTGTTCAGCATATTTCTCAAATTCATTTTTATAGGAAGTGTCGCCTGTAAGAATGTAACCTCGAGCTAGTGCAATTTTCTCAGCAATATTAAAAGCCATAGATTGATCAAGCATGAGCAAAGGAAGCTGCCCTTGCATAATGTGATCGGTATCTCGATGAATATTTTTCATTGATAATATTGTATAGACTGAGAGAATGATCATTAGTAGCAATACCAGTAAAAAACCAAATAGATTTTTCTGTCGAACTGATTTAAGTTTTATTTTTGACATCTTCTTATTCCTCCAGAGATATTCAACCATTTTACTTATAGACTTCTTTAGCGTTCATATCGTTGTTTTTCACTGACAATAATTGCTTTTAATTGCTGTAATTTATCCACGACTATATGGGAAACTAACGTAATCTCTCGTAAATAAGCTTCCGTTTTATCTTTATATCCCTGATTGTATGCCTGAACTGCATTTTTTGCTAAATCATGAATCAGAATATGAGGTTCTTCAAGCTCTTTGTAAATGGCTTTATCCCCAAGCAATGTTTTTCCTAAACCGTAGTACCACTTACCCAATCGACAGTTTTGATAAGAGGATATCTCTTCTTCTGACATCTTTTCAAAACCTAGCAGTAAATTATAAATTTTCCAACCCCAGAGCAAATGATCTGTAATAGCTAATTCAATAATATCTTCTGAACTAATAATATAATTATTAGAGATTGTTTTTGTGCGATAATCATTAATCATATTGCTAAGCTGATAAATTGATGATCCCATGTGGAATACAATATCCTTACTTTTCTCCATGCTTTCTGAAATATGTTGATTGCATTCCGTAATGTAATTAGCTGATTCAGTTTGATTTCTGACTGTTTCAGCAATATCCCCAAAGCGAATTCCTTGTTGCTGAATGTTATCGTTTAATTGTGTAAGTGTTTCTGTAATCATTGCAGTATCTACTACACCCTTGTGTAAATCTTTGGCAATTTCCTGTGTAATCGATTGTATTCCTTCTGTTATTTGTAGTAATTCATTTATATCAGTATGGATTGAGAGCACGGAGGATTTTGTATCATCAGCCAATTTACGGATTTCCTCTGCAACAACAGAAAAGCCTTTCCCAGCTTCTCCAGCACGTGCCGCCTCAATCGTTGCATTCAGTGCCAAAAGATTTGTCTGATCTGCAATGGATTTAATTAATTCCATTAATTTTGCCACGCTATTTACACGATCTACGAGAAGACCAATATTGACCTGCATTGATTTTTGACTTTCATCTGTTAATTGTAGAATAGAAGTTATATGCTTTAATGATGCTAAATCTACATTTAATTCTTCTAATGCATGTTTTGTTTGTTGCGAAATATCACTTACTGAAACAGCAATTTCTTCAATACTATGTTCTAAATCATGCATTGATTGATTTGCCGCGACAATTTCTTTTTGCTGCATCTCTTGGAACTCTATTAGTTCTTTTATTGAATTTAACTGTGTATTATATTTAATAATTTCCCCCAGTCCAGTAACAACAAAGTTTGCCTGATTTTCAATATAGGTTTCAAATATAATTTGCTGATCAATGTTCAATAAGCTTTCAAATGCCAGCAATACATCTAGCATGTTTTTAGGATTTCGCGATAAATCTTTTACGATTAGTGGAATAATCAATTGATTTATTAGCATATAAATAGCGATGATTTGATTAGGAAGTATGCCAATACTTAAAAGGATAGATGATAATTTTCTTCTTTTAAAAACATACTCAAGATTTAACTCATCTTCAAATAAGCTCATAAAGTAGTCATCTATTAATTGTTTTTCCCCACCGATTTCTGGATACTTTCGAGCCAATTCCGTGAATTCTGCTATCCCATGCAATCGTTCTAATAAACTCGCTAAAATATCTTGTTGATGTCTATCATAGATATTGCGTAAAAGACGAACTAATTCCCTTCTATTTTTTGAAAAAGCTAAAAAATCTAATTTTTCTTTAAATCGTTCATTTGATTCTATATCCGAAAAATCTATTGCTGAAAAATAGTTATAATCTCCAGCTACATTTCTTGAAAAAAACATCTTCTCACGCTGCATTGCTATAGCAAATTGAATAAAATCTACATTGCTTTAAAGCTTAGCAGCTCCCCCCCCTTTATAATTTTAATATTATTAATTGACTATCTATATTACTTTCAAGAAAATCTGAGTTGTCATAGATTACAGATAGTATATACAGATAAATAGATAAAAACAATCTATAAATTGTAAGATTTTAGTTCAAATTAAATTCTAAAGAACTATTATAAAAGACCTATATATTTTTCTGCATTTTATATTAAAAAAATACAGGAGTTTTATCATATAAATAGTTTGCAAAGTGAAAGAATACTTAATTAGCCAACATATAATTATTTCTATATAGGTATTTACTGTTCTAAACTTTTAATAAATAGTATTACTGTTGCCTTTTATTTTTAACAATTACGCCAAGGTAATTGCGTCTGGATTTTTTCTAGCTCGCTCCAAAAAATCCTTTTCATAATCCGTTACATCCTTTGAGGGCTAATCTTGATTCAGTGGGCGTTTGTAACCCTGTTTAATAAGCATTCATCTCGTTACCTATGGAGGTGGAAGTATTCTGTACCTGAGGCTTCGCTTTCGGTACAAAAACATTTGTTGCTGTCGCTTCGCTTTCGCACAGTAAACATTTGTTGCTGTCGCTTCGCTTTCGCACAGTAAACATTTGTTGCTGTCGCTTCGCTTTCGCACAGTAAAGATCTGCTAAATCAAGATAAAAAAGAGCTATTACCTTCTTATTTGATGGTAATAGCTCTTTGAATACAAAATTTCCTACAATGAGTTACTGAATTTCCTGGGCCAATCGGTGAAGACGTTCCTCATCAATAATGTGATAACCATTCTTTTTCTTTGCTAGAATCTTTTCATCACAAAATTGAGCCAAAACATATAATAGGTGCCGATAGGAAACGCCCAAATATTCACTGATTTCTGTATGCCTTTCTTTATAGATACCTTGATCTGCAGATAATTGAATAAAGGCAGCTAAACGATTTTCGAAAGGATATGCCAGATTTTGCGTATATTTAGCTGTCATATTTGTTGCCTTCTCTCCTAAAAACACGCAGAGTCTTCGTAAAAAAAGGGCATCAGCTAGGAGTTTTTCTTTACATGCCTGTGTAATAGAGAAGCAAATAGTCTCTGTTACCGTTTGAATCCCTTTAGTATATCTTGCTTCATTTAACAGCTCAATTTCCCCCATAAAACGTGGTGCCTCTAAATACTCAATAAGAGAAACCTTACCATTTTTATGGGTCATATATAGCTTTGCTTTCCCCTCCACCATGTAGTAAAGCGTATCTGGAAATGATCCTTCTTTAAAAATCCATTCCCCTTTGTCAAATTGACATACTTCAAGATAAGGATAAATATCAAATGAAAAGAAATCATGGATCGGGTATTTTTCTAGATAATGTAAGCGTTTATTAGCTGTCAGTATGTGCATTTTTTTACTCTCTCCTAAAAAATATGAGATATCTCACATTATTGTACCGACGAACGTGCTATTATTCAACATAGTTAATGGAGGTACGGTAAATTTATGAATAATCAACGATGGCTTTCTCAGAACTTCTTTGCATTCTTTATTACTTGGGGTATTTTCTTACCCTACTGGACAGGCTGGCTCGTAGATGTCAAGCATCTTACTGTCTCACAGGCAAGTGTTGTGATGGGCTGTGGTCTTTTAGCTCGGGCAACTTCAAATCTGTTTTTCTTCCCAACCCTTGCTAAGTATGTACACAATAAAAGACTTATTACAATTCTAGCGATAGGTGCTCTTATAACAACATTACTTTACTTACCAAGCACAAGCTTTAGTATGCTTTTAACTGTTACTATATTATTTAGCGTTTTTTACCCAGCTCTTCTACCTGCCGTCGAAAGTAGTGCTGCTACATTAGTCCAGAACGGAAATGTTCACTATGGTAAAAGTCGTTCATATGGATCTTTCGGATTTGTTGTTGCGGTGTTAATTATTAGTATGTTAACAGGTATATTTGGCAAGGAAGTTATCTTCTGGAGTATGGTCATTGGTCTAGTCGGTATGCTGTTGATGCAACAGCTAGCGACACCAAAAGTATTGCTTGTGGTACCGACAAATGAACAACGAGCAAAATCGCTGTCGATGAAAACACTATGGACTATTAAAGGCTTCCCTATTGTTTTATTCATCGTCATCCTATTGCAAGGTGCACATGCTTCTTATTATAGCTACGGTTATATTTATTTAGGTGATTTACATGTCGATCCGTTCTATATGGGGATGATTATAAACATAGCGGTTATTTGTGAAATTTTATACTTTATGAAGGCGGATACGTTATTTACAAAATGGCGCTCATCCTCTTTATTGCTTTTAGCAGCAAGTGGTTCTTCCTTGCGCTGGTTACTTATCTATTTATTTCCCAATGTTTGGGTATTTATCGCATCTCAAACCTTGCATGCATTGTCATTTGCCCTTGCGCATTTTGCCTTTATTGGCTATTTGACTAAAATATTACCAAAGGAACAAATCCCAAATGCTCAAGGACTTTATTCAGCATTAGCAATGGGATTAAGTACAGCCATCCTTACATTTTTAGGTGGTTATTTATACGAAATTTCCCCAGGTCTATCCTTTGGGGCAATGCTGATTTGTACTGTGCCGGCTATCGCAATTTTGCTTGCAACTAGAAATAAATACCAATATTAAAACCAATCAGGTGGGAAAGACACTTTATCTTTCTTCACCTGATTGTTTTATCTTGGATAGTAAGAAAATCCTGGATATTTTACGACCGGCCACTTTTCCTTTCTCAAAACCTCAAGGAGCTCCTGACCAACATGTAAATTGCTTTGCACCAGCTCAGATGGAGTCAACGCCATCCATTGATTTAACGACACATCCTGGAAACGATTGCTTTTAAACATTTCGAGGAACCATAATGTTTCTGTTCCTGTATTCTCAATATAATGACCGTTGGCAAATGGCACATAACCGACATCTCCTGCACGATAATCGAATGTTCTAGCCGTACCATTAGCGGCAAACACAGTCATACGCCCCTTTCCTTGTAGATAATATTGCCATTCGTCATTATTTGGATGCCAATGTAATTCTCGCATTGCGCCTGGCTCAATTTCTACAAGTGCTGCTGCAATATTTTTGGAAATAGGGAAGTTAGAGGAATCCACAATTCTAACACTGCCACCTGGTGTTTTAATGGGGGGTTGTGAAAGTAATCGATGTTTGAAACTTTGAGGAACTTTACCATATGGAGATTGTACCTTTTGTGTTTCGATAGGTCCTGGCACCTTATCTTGATAAATATAGACTTGTTCAGTTGGAATATGGTCAAAAGCGCTAATAGGAACGCCGAAATTGGCTGACAGCACATCTTTAGGTGTATGCGCAAACCAATCGGATATTGAAAATGTATTAAGATCTGAGAAATTCCCATCATCAAATACTAGTAGGAATTCACAGCCGTCCTCAAGACCCTGTATCGAATGAGGAATTCCAGGTGGGAAATACCATAAATCCCCGGGTCCAACATCCGCAATAAAATTTCTGCCATCCTGATCAACTGCTGTAATACGGGCATGACCTAGAAGCATATAGGACCATTCTGCCTGTTGATGCCAATGTAGCTCACGTACGCCACCAGGTGTCAAACTCATATTAACCCCTGCCAATGTCTTGGCAATTGGCAAATCATGCACAGTAATTTCTCGTGACCAGCCGCCCTTATTTAAGGTCATATGTGTATCAGAAAAAGAGAATTTTAGATTTGGGATAAGCCCAGCATCTGTTATTGGAGGGACTAGCATATCTGGATTTTCTAGATCCCTCATAATATCCCTTGGTCCTCTATCCACCCCTCCCGCTCCATCATCTCGAATAGGCTGTGGAACATAAAAATAGCCCTCTGGCATATTCTCCAATTATTCACCTCTTCATAAAGAAATCGTTATTTAAAAATGTATGGATTCTCTATCTAGATTATTCTTTTTCTTTTTTATGAGCATCAAACGCTTTGGAAATATCATTTCTCAAGGTGACAATTTGACAATATTAACAAACATAGTTATTTTAAGTTCTGTGTGAAAATGTACAAAGGAGAATTAAAGGATGAATAGCGAAATCAAAAATCAGACTATTTTTAAGAATTTGATAATCGAAACCGAAAGACTCATTATTAGACCTTATCGATTGGAAGACATTAAAGATTTGTTTAACATAATATCGGAGCCAAAGTTGAGGAAATAATACAATGGTCTATGGATTGCAATAATAAAAATACCCTAGAGAAGATTTATAAATTAAATCTTGGTATTATTTTGAAAGAATCAAATTGCTTTATTGGTTTTTGTGGTCTTGGTCCCTATGATTTAGATTCTACAAAAATTGAAATCTACTATGGTCTCAATAAAGATTTTAGAGGAAGAGGGCTTACTACTGAGGCGGCAAAAGCCTTAGTAGATTATGGTTTTTCTACCTTTAGATTAGATGAAATAGTGACGACGGTATTTCCTCAAAATATTCCTTCGATAAGGATTTTAGAGAAAATTGGGATGACTAAACAATATTCCATAACAAACCCGCCTAAAGAACATCTAGATTTTAAAGGAATGGATTATTATACAATCTCGAAATAGAGATTTCCTAAAAATATCACACCCCTTAATAGAGGTGCGATATTTTTATTTATTATCAAACGACTCAATTTTCGTAATTCTTTAGATGGCCTAATGCTTGTCCTTTGTATTCGCTTTTCCGAAGTTATTGATTACCCTAATAATTCTTGATATTCAGGATGTTTTTCAAACTCAGCTTTTGCAAAAGGACATAGTGGGATGACTTGTAATTTTTCTTTTCTGGCATATTCGACAGCTGCTTTTACTAATTGCTGACCTACATTTTGACCTCTTAAATGTTCTGCAACATGTGTATGGTCTAAAATGATTCGATTTTCACCTACACGAACAAAATGAACCTCGGCTTCACTATTTCCTTCGTTTCCAATATAAAATGACTGAGTACCCTGTTTAATTTCCATTGAAATAATTCTCCTTTTAAATTTTATATTTTAATGCACCGCTTGGACATCTATTAATTACTTCTACCACATTCTTTACATCTGCTTGATCTGGAGAAATCCAAGGTCTAGCTTTAACATTGAACACCTCTGGCAATCCTTTTACACATTCAGCCGCATGTTGACAAATGTCTCCATCAAAATAAACTGTAATTTTTTCTCCTTGGTACTCTTTAAAACTCATAAAAATCACCCCTCATTTTTATTTACTACTCTATAGGTCTAATGCTTTCTCAACATCCTCTAATGAACATATAGCTAGTTTCCAAAGGTCCCATCCCTGCTCACATCTACTGATGAATCTTTCTACTTCGTCCATTCTTGTGTACTTGGCTTCATTATCTCGATTTCGAGATAATATCAAAAATATCTTGAATTACATTATCTCTAATTCGAGATAATAATAACATGATTATTAATGGTAGTCAATACCTCTTAATGGTAAGTTTTTTCACTACTAATTGAAACTTCGACTATAGAAAATCCATCATGTCCTTAATGATTTCATCTTGCTCCCTACCTAATGTCATTAAATGTTTGGAGTTTTCAAAACCTCTCTTGTACTTTTTAGAAGAATGTACATGCTGATAGATGACTTCTGCACTGTGAGCGTATAAATCATCGTCTCGTTCACCGTAGTAAATAGCGATTGGTATCGTAATTTTATCAAGATGTTGCATTGTTTCCTTGATAAATTGTTGAAATTCTATAGAAGTCTCCAACGGCATTTCGTTAAATAGTTCGAGTTCACTAGAAATTTGTTGTACTGATTTGCCCTCAATACTTTTATAATTGTAAGCATAGTCGATGATTCTTTGTTTTAATTGTGCTGGCTCTTTATTAATAGGTACCGATAATACAATGATTTGCTCTAACACTTCTAATTGAGCAAGCTTCAAAGTGAAAATACCTCCAATTGATAAACCAATCACTGAGATCTTTTGATAGCCTTCATTCAGCAAAAATTGATGGGCATTCACCACATCTTGCCACCAGTCGTCTACATTATATTGTAATAATTGTTCTGGGATATGACCATGTCCACTATATAGTGGTACATAACAAGTGTAGCCTTTTTCGTGTAGCTTACTGGCAACTTTCTTCATATCTCTTATATGGCTTGTAAAGGAATGTAAAAGCAATATGGCATGCTCATTCCCTTTCAAGTAAATTTCTTTAGCTGGAAGTATTTTAACCACAAAATCAGAACCTTTCATCAGGTTTTATCAATAATAGAAGGTAGCCTCTTTATGGCTACCCTCTTGCTGTCTTTTATCATAAAACAAAATTTAATAAATTACATCTCTCCGCTTAATTTCACTAAAATTTTTGCTTGAGATTTGTCATTTGTTAATGCTTCAAATCCTTTTTCTACGATATCATCTAGTTCAATTTGAGAAGTAATGATCCCTTGTGGTTTTAATTGTCCAGTACCCATTAAATCCACTGTTTGCTGGAATGAAGTTGGTGTATAAGCAATTGTTGAAGTAACTTTAACACCTGTGTTCGTTAATTGCATTGGGTTCCATTCAATAGAATGAGCAAAAATGGATACGATAACAACTGTACCACGAGCACGAGTCACATCGATGGATGATTTAAATGTTGGTGCAACACCTGCTACTTCAAATGTAACGTCTACACCATCTGGAGCATAATGTTTCACCGCTTCAACCGGATTGATTTTTCCAGAGTTAAATACTTCTGTAGCCCCAAGCTCTTTCGCTTTTTCAAGTCGTGTTTCTGATAGGTCAAAGACAAATATTTTGCTTGCGCCAGCTGCTTTTGCTGCAATTGTTGTTAATAAGCCGATTGGACCAGCACCAAAAATGGCTACTGTGTCACCAAATTGCATACCACTTTCTTTAATTGCTTGTACAGCCACAGCTGTAGGCTCCACTAAAGCACCATCCTGTAATGTTAATGTATCTGGTAATTTGTAAATATTATGTTCTGGTGCATTTGCATATTTAGTAAAACCACCATCGCCATGTAACCCGATAAAGCTAAAACCATCATAGCTGTCAATGTCTTCTGGTTTGTTTCCATGAGTAATTGTAGGGTTAACAACTACGCGATCACCAACTTTATATTTTGTTACTGCTGGTCCAACCTTTTCGACAATCCCTGCGAATTCATGACCCATAGTAATTGGTGCAACCTCACCTGTTAATTCATCTGGTGCATCTACTGGCACAAAGACAGGTCCTTCTTGGTATTCATGTAAATCCGAACCACAAATACCAGCCCAAGCTACACGAACTGTTACTTCATTGTCTTTTAGTTGTTTTAATTCTCTTTCTTCTACTCGGATATCTTTTTGACCATACCATACTGCTGCTTTCATTTTTCATTCCTCCAAATTTTGATGTCATTTCTCATGATGTTTAACGAATTGTATTTAACGCTTTAGACCATGGAATTAGTTGGTCTAACATTTGATTTACTGAATCAGTTTGTACAGCTTTTGGTTTAAAATCTGTACCATTTTCAAAATCTGTGAAT
Organism: Lysinibacillus sp. FW301-JW8; assembly: GCF_058788755.1. Lineage (NCBI taxonomy): Bacteria > Bacillati > Bacillota > Bacilli > Caryophanales > Bacillaceae > Lysinibacillus > Lysinibacillus sp. FW301-JW8. Next base: position 70,551 of record NZ_JBYTBB010000008.1, on the reverse strand, counting down.
AGTGATAATGCAGGGTGAACGCGTACATCTGCGATTAAAAGCTCTCCTAGAATACCACGTAAATGTTCTGCAGCTCGAGCACCGCCTACAGAACCATAAGATACTATCCCCGCAGCTTTGTTATACCATTCTTCACGTAAATAATCTAACGCATTTTTTAAAGCACCTGTAATAGAATGATTGTATTCTTGTACGATAAACACAAATCCATCTTGTTTGGCAATAGCTTCTGTCCAAGCTTGTGCACCTGAAGCATCTTGCCCCACTTCACCTAGTAAAGGTAATTTGTAAACTGCAATATCATTTCTGTATAATTCGCATCTCCTCGTTGATCTGCGATTTCCTTTACCCACTGTGCTACCTGTGGACTTACTCGTCCTTCACGTGTTGATCCAATAATGATGCCGATATTTAGTTCTGCCATTGCTTCTTCCTCCTTTTTATTTGAAGTAAAGAATCTATTTAAAAACTCATTTCTAAATCCCACCTTTCTAATGACGCAAAAGGTTTGAATTCTTTTGTCTTGAATTCGAGATAATAGTAACACTCTATTTCTTATTTCGCAACTTTTCTATCTCGGAAAAATGATTTTACAATAATAAAAAAAACAGAGACGTTATTTATTGCAATATCTCTGCCTTCAACTATTTTCTTTTCAATTGAATACTAAACGGAATGTAAAAAGAACACACTAAGATTTTTGAACCTTTTGGTGGCTCATTTGGTTTTAGCGTGTTCATAAACAGTTTATTTATTTTTAAGTATATTGGTTTTAATTACGAAATAGAGAGTAGTCTTATGACGATTATTCTATGCCTCCATCCATTGGCCAAAATAAAACGTTAATTCCATACTTTGAACCTATATAAAGACGAGCTTCTTTGTTTTTGCCGTCTCCATCTATTACTACATAATATTGACCAGCTTTGTAAGCATATACATAGCTGTTACCATTTATATTTTCTGCTACAGGCTTACCGAAATATTTTAGTAGTTTTTCAGTTAGCTCTTTTTTCGAGCCCGCTATTATCGCTCTTTTGCCTATAGCATTAACTACTTCCGTTCCTTCAAGCTTATTTTTAGGAGGGAAAACGTATGATGCCTTTGGTGTCATATAAAAAGGAATTTCGCCATACTCAAGCATACCTTTAATATTGGCTTTTAGAGATTTATAGTTCATGCCTATATTCCCTGGTACCCATTTTAATTGCCCCTTCTTCGCTAGGTCGGCAAATTCCTGATCGATATAATCAATCTCTTTCATCTCTCCATCTTTAGTAAGTAGATAGTATTTTGTATCGAATAAGCCTGTAAATCTATCGCCCATGGCAACGTAGTCTTCATTATACCTCTCTATACCTATTTCAATAATACTAGGCGAAAGGAATTCGGCGTTGATACCTACACCATTATCAATTTCTTTCTCTAAGAAAATTTCTCCATTTGGGCGAACGCCGACTAATTCAAGACTGTCACCGCCACGGCCAGAATCTTTATAATACATAAATGTATCTTTGTTTCCAGTAATAGTAAACTGTAATTCTCCTTCCATAAATGGACCTCCGAAAGAATATACTTCATTCTTTCCTTTTAGGATTACTGGAACGCATAAGCCTTTATTTACTCCGATTGTCAACCCGTTAGATAGTTGTGCTGGGAAACTTTTGTTCTTACAAAACTCTGGATCTGATACTCTATGTATTTTAGAGACTTTTCATTAGTCGCATCGGCGGACAGACTAAAGAATGAGACAGTTGCCACTAGCAAGAAAATAAAAGAAATTGTGATTTTAATTAGATTTCTCAAAACGTTTCTCCTTTTATATGTATTTATACTTAATCTTGTAAGTTTATTATAGTGCAAAGGAATGGTAAATTCTACATTAAATCCATATATATATCATAATTTATATATATTGACGAAATATTTAGCTAATTTGATAAGAAATATGCTTTTATCAACTTGATTAATGATTAATATTGTTTGACACCCCAGAAAAAATAAAAAAGATTATTCTGTTATTTATGTTAAGCCAAATCAAATTCATTACTTTATTAAAGGAACAGAACATACTGATACATATTAGAAATGTATAAACATCATTTACCTAAAAGTATATTACAGCAGCTTTATTGAAATTTTATAAAAAAAAACTCCATTTTGATCAATCTTTTATTCAAAATGGAGTTTTTTCATTCCGTTTTTCAACCACTGCTACTACACATTTATATAATATTTCCAAGCCACTCTGTAATTCTTCATAGGTGGCATAGGCATAGGATAATCGGATATGATGGGAATCCTGTGGATCATAAATATAGCCAGGGTTTATAAGGACCTGTTGATACAATAGCTGGGTAAATAATTCTTTATCAACGATGGGCTCATGAAACTTTAACCAAATATAAAAGCCTCCCTTTGGCTTGCTCCAGTCAGCCAAATCATCAAATTTTTCTTTTAAAATAGTCTCTACATAATCTGCACGTCGCTGTAATTTCTGGCGTAAGTCTTCAATATGCTTTTCATATTTACCAGATTGTAACCAATGTAAGACAATTTCCTGCGAAATGGCGCTTGAACCGTAATCTGTTTGCATTTTTATATCTGCCAATCGTTCAATCACTGTTGTTGGACCGATTAACCAGCCTATACGAAGGCCAGGGCTTAAGGTTTTCGAGACACTTCCAATATAGAGGACTTGCCCACTATCATCCATTGATTTTATTGGAGGTGTTGCCGCTTCAAAGAGCAATTCATGATAAACGTCATCTTCAATAATAGGAATGCGAGATGCTTTACACGCTTCGTAAAGTTGCCTTTTTTCTTGCGTTGTCCATACCTCACCAGTTGGATTGTTTAACGTAGGAACAGCATAAAACACAGCCTGTCTTTTTCTTTTTTGTTGAGCCAATGTTTGGGCAAGCTGTTCACCTCGATGGATAGCCATCATTTGCATACCCACCGACTGAAAGGGATGAACTGAATTTAAATAAGATGTTTGGTCCTGGAACACAATAGCGCCCTGCTCAAGTAATCCGACAGCAATCAGCTGCAATCCCTGAAGTGCGCCTGAAACAATACAAATATTTTGAGGCTGTACATGGATGCCTCTCTTTTTCACATACTTACAAATTGCAGCTCGCAATCTTTCGTTGCCTTGGGGTGATGAATAACCTAAAGCTTTTGATTGCAAAGAGAGCTCCTTCAGTGAGGCTTCTATATCAGTAGTTGGCAGTAGACTTGGTGCAAGCTCCCCAGTTCCCAGACGAATGACATCATCGCGCTGTTCATATTCATTGATTATTTGAATGGTATGGTAATTGGGCTTATGAAGACTAGTGTCTATATATTTTTGCCAATTTGGTTGTGTTTGTGTAATTAATGAATGCCAGGAATTATCAGCTACATAAATACCTGAGCCGACCTTTGCTTCTAGTATACCAGCTGCCTTTAAATCCTCTAATGCGTGCTGAACTGTACTGCGATTGACTCCAAACTGCATGGCAAGCTTCCTTTGTGTTGGTAGCTTTGTTCCCGCCACCCAATCTCCTCGCTCAACATGTCCAGTAATCCACTGGATAATTTGCTGCTGTAATGTCATTTCACCCTGTTTAATTGGCTGCCAGTTCAATCAAATCACCTCAAGTACTTAAAATTGGGTGGTAAAAAAACCATCCAATTGGTCGTTTTCTTTTAGTTATATCATAACTAGAATGTTTAGTGAAAGGAGTGAATTTTGTTGGAAGCATTTTTTCATGGAATGATTTTAGCTTTTGGACTTATTCTGCCATTAGGCGTACAAAATGTCTTTGTCTTTTCACAGGGTGCAACACAGCCTCATCTAGTTCGAGCCTTCCCTGCGAGCATCACAGCCGCAATTTGTGATACACTTCTAATTTTGCTTGCAGTATTCGGTTTATCTATCATCATATTGCAGTTTGAGTGGCTACGTTTTGCCTTAATGACGGTTGGTATACTTTTCCTACTTTATATGGGCTATACTATTTGGCGCTCCGACCCAGCCACAGCTGATAATAACGAAGCACTTCCTGTGAAAAAACAGATGTTATTCGCGCTCTCTGTCTCACTTTTAAATCCACATGCCATTTTAGATACAATTGGTGTGATTGGGACGAGTGCTTTAAAATATAGTGGCACTGAGCAATTATTGTTCACCACTGCTTGTATATTGATTTCTTGGCTATGGTTTTTTGGACTCACCGTTGCTGGAGCCTATTTCAAAAAACTCGATAGCTCAGGGAAACTAATGAGTATTTTTAATAAATGTTCCGCTATCTTTATCTGGGCTACAGCTCTTTATCTAATTAATGGGTTATTTTAATTTTTACATAAAAACGCTCAGGATTCTTCCAATTTTGGTTACCTGAGCGCTTTTACTAGCAACCTGAGCTGTTTCCGGGCTTACCCGAGCACTTTTCCTACCAACCTGAGCGGATTTCAGGCTTACCCGAGCGCTTTTACTAGCGACCTGAGCTGTTTCCGGGCTTACTCGAGCGTTTTTTCTGGCAACCTGAGAATTTCCAGGATTACCCGAGCGCTTTTCCAGCCGACCTGAGCTGTTTCCAGGCTTACCCGAGCGCTTTCCCAGCCGACCTGAGCTGTTTCCAGGCTTACCCGAGCGCTTTCCCAGCCGACCTGAGCTGTTTCCGGGCTTACCCGAGCACTTTTCCTAGCGACCTGAGCTGTTTCTGGGCTTACCCGAGCACTTTTCCTAGCAACCTGAGCTGTTTTCGAGCTTACCCGAGCACTTTTCCTAGCAACCTGAGCTGTTTTCGAGCTTACCCGAGCACTTTTCCTGTGACCTAAACGAACTCGAGGGTTACTAAACTTCCTGTGAACTAAAAATTATTAAAATAAACGGTAATCTTCTCATCAAACATATCTGTCTCAATATAGCGTTCACTCTGACTCTCACTTACATAATCAATATCATGTAACAACACATTTGCTTTTAATAACGCTTCGTGCTGCTGGATAATAGACGTTGCTTTAGTATTTCCAGCAATTGAAATTGAAACATACTGCTCTACTGGTAGTTGCCACTTTTTACGTGTGTCTTGGATTGTGCGAATTAATTCTCTTATTTGTCCTTCTTCCAGTAAGCTTGCTGTAAGCTGAACATTCATAAGGATTCGACATGAGGCATCTTCTGCTAAAATATATTGATCCTTTACCATCGATTCCATTAACACATGTTTCTTTAACAATGTTAGCTGTTCCCCGTCAATCGTAAACGTTACCTCATCTGTTCTCTGTAACTCACGTTTTTCCTGATCATTAAAATTCACTACATACTCTTTTACTTTATTCACTTTTGCTCCAAATACTGCTCCTGCTGTTTTAAAGTTCAGTTTATAATGAACTGTTTCGTATGCTGAAAAATCATTTGTCCATAAACATTCTTTCATATTTAGTTCGTCTTTCACAAGCTCGCTATATGGCTGAAAATCGGTTAATTGTCCATCAACAGAGACAATGATTTCGCTTAATGGCTGCTTGACCTTGATCCCCTGACTATTGCGAATGCTACGCCCCAGCTCTACGATTGTTAAAATAGTTTGCATTTCTTTTTCGAGCTTCGCATTAACAAGTGCTTCATTATATTTCGGATAGTCCTGTAAATGCACGCTTTTTCCACATAATTGTCGATACAAATCCTCTGCAATAAATGGTGTGAATGGTGCTAATAATTGACAAATTATTGTTAATAGCTCATATAGCGTGCTAAAGGCTCCTCGTTTGTCCTCCGATAACCCATTTGCCCAAAATCTTGCCCGTGAACGTCGGATATACCAATTACTTAGCTCTTCCACAAGCTTTCCAATTTCACGTGTTGCCTGTGTAAATTGAAAATCATCCATACATTTTGTCACAAGCTGAATTGTATAATGTAAACGAGACAATATCCAATGATCTAAATTTGTACGTGTGCCTGTATTGTTTGCATCGTACTCAAAGCCATCGATTTCAGCATACAACTGATAAAATTTAAATATGTTATCCAATGTATCAACTAACTTTGATTTCGCATCCATAACAATTTTTTTTGAAAAGCGTTTCGGATTCCAGGGAGAACTGTCGACTAAAAATGACCATCGCAAAGCATCCGCTCCATATTGCTCTATTAGTTCTACTGGCTCCAATGCATTTCCTTTACTTTTCGACATTTTCTGACCGTGCTCATCTAAAACATGCCCTAAGGAAAGTACTTTTTTATAAGGTGCCTTTCCTGTAAATAAAGTTGAAACCGCTAATAGACTATAGAAAAATCCTCGTGTTTGATCAATGCCTTCGATGACCACATCAGCAGGAAATTGATTATTGAAAGCAGCAAGGTCTCCAAAAGGATAATGCTGCTGTGCAAATGGCATGGAGCCACTATCAAACCATACATCAATCACTTCAGGTGTGCGTTCCATCTCACCATTACATTTTGGACAACTACAAATAACCTCGTCGATATATGGCTTATGAAGCTCGACATCTTGTAAAGTACCCTTCGCTAACTTCTTTAAAGCCATAATACTATTTGGTGCTTCTTCATGACCACAATCCTGACAAATCCATACGTTAAGGGGTGTACCCCAATAACGATTACGACTAATATTCCAGTCCACTAAATTTTCTAAGAAATTTCCGAATCTACCGTGTTTAATATGCTCTGGATACCATGTGACCTGCTCATTATTTTCTAATAGCTTTTCTTTTAATGCTGACATTTTAATAAACCAGCTATCTGTTGCATAATAAAGTAAAGGTGAATCACAGCGCCAGCAATGAGGATAGCTATGCTCATATTTTTCCTTATCAAACAGTAGCTCCTTTTTGGCAAGCAATTTAATAATGTCAACATCGCATTCTTTGACAAATTTACCGACTAGCTCTGGCACCTCTCCTGTATAACAACCTTTTCCATCCACAACATTGACAAATGACAGACCATTTTGTTGAACAGTTTTATAATCGTCCTCTCCATAAGCAGGTGCAATATGCACGATGCCGGTTCCACTATGCTCTGTCACATAATCAGCTAGTACAACATTATGCCCTTTATCAACTGTAACGTATGAAAAAGGTGGGATGTAGGACACACCTTCAAATTCATGACCATAATGTTCACTTAACACTTCCACCGGTTCAGTAAAAACCTTTTTGACAAGTGATTTTGCTAGAATATACACTTTTTCCCCCTGCTTCACACGCACATACGTAAGCTCTGGGTTCATTGCTAACGCAACATTAGCAGGTAATGTCCATGGCGTTGTTGTCCAGCCAAGAAAATATTCGTCCTTATCCTTGAGCTTAAACATCGCTGTTACAGATAAATCCTTAACATCCTTATAGCCCTGTGCCACTTCATGAGAGCTTAAAGATGTTTGACAGCTAGGGCAATATGGTGACACTCGATGCCCTTTATATAAAAGCTTTTCCTTGTGCACATGGCTTAAAATATGCCATACGGACTCGATATACTCATTACTAAGTGTTAAATAGGGATCATCCATATCAATCCAATAGCCTAGTTGTTCTGTAAAGGAGCGCCATTTCTTCTCATAGGTAAAGACGCTTCCTTTACACTCCTGGATAAATTGTTCAACACCATATTTCTCAATTTCTTGTTTACCAGAGATACCCAGCTTTTTTTCTACCCCTAATTCTACAGGTAAACCATGTGTATCCCATCCAGCTTTACGTTCGACTAAATAGCCTTGCATGGTTTTATAGCGAGCAACGACATCTTTAATTGTTCTACCAAATGCGTGACCCACATGGGGTAATCCATTCGCTGTTGGTGGCCCTTCGTAAAATACAAAAGGCTTGTTGCCAGAACGATTCGCAACAGTTGCCTGGAACGTTCCTTCTTGCTCCCATAATGCACGAATCCTTAATTCTCTTTCTACAGTTGTTTCTTTTTTCTTTTCCACTTGCATGTGACTTCCTCCTATACAATCCATTTGTATAAAAGGCATACAAAAACCCCGTCCCAAGCAAGGGACGGGGTTAACCGCGAATACCACCCTAATTCTATTGACGCATCGTTCAATAGCACTCAGCAACGTACAATCATACGTGTTCTTTTTAACGGTAGACACCCGGATTAACCTACTATGTTCGGCTAATCTTCTCAGAGAGGATTTTCATGTAACATTTGCACACCGACTTTCACCATAAATGTCGGCTCTCTGTAGAACAAAATGAAACATTACTCTTTCTCATCAACGAATTTGTATGCTTTTATTGTCATTCATCTTAACAAAGTAATTTTTGCCTGTCAACAATTTCAAAATACTAAAAATGCCTCTAGACATGCCTCAATACTTTTATGAAATAAATACTGTATTATGAAGCCTGCCACTTGTTATGTATTATCGCAGATTGTAAAAGTTCGGCTTGCTCTTCTTGCTGCTCTATTTTTAATGTCCTTAAGAATGTTTAACCATTTTCATGAAGTACCATGTTCTCTCCTTATTCTTGATTCAAATGCCATAATTTTTTTAATGGTATATCTGCTAATTTATAACCATATTTCTGATACAACATTCGATCTACTGCAATTTCTGGCCACTCCAAATAAAATTTCACAACCACGTTACAATGGGCAAGTGCTAAATGATTTGTGAAACGCTTTGCATAATCATCTAAAACTTCTTTATGTTCCTTTTTTACACCGATTTCAGAAAAAATGCTAACTGATACATAGTTTGTCCGTTGAGCATCTTCATCAATGATAGCATCTGGTAATTCCATTTCCTCAATAGAAGCTTTCCTTCGTTCATCCATAATAACTATGCAGTAATGTATTTGCTCGATACGGATTGACCAGACTTCCAAATCAGTCAAGCGCACAATCCGTTCAAAATAATCAATCATTCTCTGTACCCCTGTCTATTTCCATAGTATAACTTTCTCGATAAATTCCATCTAACTTCCAGCCATTGTAAAACCTTACATAAGTGAATTCCTTCTGTTCTCTATTGTCTATCGTCACAATTACCTTGCTTCGCCACGGTAAGGTTAATGCACGCACTTGCCCATCTCTCACTTTTTCTATTTGATCCGATAAATCTAGCAATGTAGCTGGGGCAATTGCATGCTCGATTAAATAAAGCTGGCGGTCACGGCTGTCCTCAAAATCCTGCATTACTTGCTGATGAAAGGCAATGACTTTTTTATTAGCTCCATACATACCTATAAACACCGTAAAGATACTAATGATTGTGAGTGTTCCTATCCAAAGGAAATGTTTTTTTCTTAAACCCCAATAATAAGAAGAGTGATAATTCTGTTTATACAAATACAAGTAAGAAACGATACAGATTGGCCAAATAAATAGTAACTGCCAAACAAGCACAATCCAAAAGATATCACCAAAGGATATCACATAATAAATAGTTAAAAAATTTAATAACCCTATTGAAGAAAATAGCTGCCATTTACAATGCTCCATATATTTACTCTTAAAATGTAAAAATAATAGAGGAATAGTTAACAGGAAAGCGATTGCAAAATCCATAATTATAAACAAAGCCTTCACCCCCTTCTTTCTTTTTTTATGTAATAATGCTGTAATTACTTACAATAATTGTATCTTAATTTACCACCAAAAACAGCTTATCCTAAATGAAAATGACCCTAATTGTGAGTTGGGGCATATCATTTTTAATAAGCTGTTTTTCTATTATTTCACAATTTCAATTTCATCCAAATTAGCTACAAAGCCATATTTGCCAAGACGCTCTTGCATACTATAGGTAACGTTTACCATTTTTCCTATTGCAATTTTATCTTTTACTTCATGAAGTGGGTACCAAATGCCATTTTCTTTTTGATTTAACATTTCTTCATTTGATAAATGTCCAATTAAATCTTTTACTTCCCCAGAAACAACCAAGAAACGATCTTCTTCAATTGCTACAACATAACCTGTTTTATACTTTGTATCAGATACATACGCATCTTTTGGATCGATTGAAAATTGATATTTTTTCTTTAGATAGGCAATTTTATCTGGATATTTTGCAGTAAGATAATCCATTGCCTCTTTTTTAACACCAAGATAAGCATGTAGTGGAAAGGAATTTTCATATCTCTTTTGATAATCTTTGAGTAATTCGTTTCGCGCGATTCCCTTAATATTTAAAGGTTCGATATATTTTTCAAAATACTCATCAAATGTAAGCTCTAAACTTGCAAGACTATTATTAAAATCTTCATCTTCTAATTGATTCTCGAAATCTCGTTTACTTATTATTCTATTCTTGTCTATCAGTTCTTCATTTATTTCAATTCCCTTGCTTAAAGCATATGCGTAATAAGCATTCATTTCTATCATTAATTGAAAAAAATCATTACGAGATTGTTCACTTTGAGGATTATATGCATTCAACAACATTATGGATATTTCATCTTCATCTAGAATTGGCAGCTCATTTGAAGATAAATGAAGCTTATTATCAAATTGTAATTGTGAATAGAAAAACAACCCTATACATGCTGTAAAAACAATGGTTATTAAACTATATTGCCATCGCCAAGCTCTTTTTTTATTGTCACGCCGTTCTATATGCTGCACAACATTTGCCATAACCCTCTTTTTACTTTCCGATAGATTCCTTATTACTGTCACATCCACTTTACTCATGCAGTAGCACCTCCCATTCAATATGCTGTAGCTTTGGCTTTAATAGCTCTCTTCCACGACGCAGTCTTGTTTTGACTGTGCTCTCCGGAATACTTAATAGCTCGGCAATTTCCATAACAGGTAATTCCTCAAAATAAAAATAAATAAGAACCTCACGCTGTTTTAATGGTAGTGCTAAAATGGCATTTTCAATTAATGTTTGTTCATCTTGCTGAACAAGCATGTCCCTTCTTATCACAGTTTGCTTCGCAAAAATTTTCTGTTGTACCTGAATTTTACGGTAAGTCCAGCTACGTAAATAATCTTTACTTTTATTGGTAACAAGTTTTGATAAATAAGCCCGCAATTCCCCACGTTCTTCGTAGTTTTGTTGATGGTCATAAAATTTAATAAATACATCCTGAACGATGTCTTCTGCACATTGTAAATCTCTTACATAATAAAAGGCCAGTCGAATCAGCCTTTCAGTATGCTGCTCCATTATTCCTTCAAGTTCATAAATCTCAAGCAACATCTCTCCCCCTCTCTGCCCTATAAACGGTGCTCACAAGCTAGAGGTTTGCATTTTTTGAAATTTTTTCTCTATAAAGCTGCAGTAAATTCCTATCTTCACGATATAGGTGATTCACAACCTTGGCTCATGAGCAGGTTTCTTAGCTACCCAAGCAATTTTTTCACTTACTTGAGCAGTTTCCTTGGTCACTCGAGCAGGTTTTCCCCTGACCTGAGCAAGTTTCTTGGCTACCCGAGCAATTTTTTCACTTACCTGAGCAGTTTCCTCGGTCACCCGAGCAGATTTTCCCCTGACCTGGGCACATTTCTTGGCTACCCGAGCAGTTTCCCCCTGACCTGAGCAGTTTTCTCGGCTACTAAACATACTCTATTCTTATTTGTCTAAATTCTCATTAAAAAATGGAGCAATGACTGTTTTTTCTGTTGAAGATAGCACAATATTAGTTGAAGGTGTTCCATAGGGCATTGCCTCATCAATAAACCGCTCCAATGTTTCCACTGAATATGTAGCAAGCTTCACAATATAACTAATCTCACCTGCTACTCGATAACACTCCAAAACATCTGGGTGGGCATTGCAAAAATCTGAAAGACTTTTACAATCAATCGATTTAAATAAAATAATAGCTTGAATTGTGCGCTGTATCTTTTTTAAATTTACTTTTGCTTTATACCCTTCAATCATTCCTTGCTCTTCTAGCTTTTTAACACGTTCAATGACAGCTGGCGAGGATAAATGAACGGATGCCGCTAATTCCTTCATTGAAATTTTTGCATTTCGCTGTAATTGCAATAAGATTTCAGTATCTATTTGATCCATTGTTTTCCACCTTTTTTTATTAATTAGATTTAAGAAATTTCCTTATATTATAAACTAAATCCTTATAATTACATTATACAACTTCTGTTATTGTGAAACCTCGTCCTCTACAATGAAACATATAAAGGAGGCATATTCAGCATGAAAAAAATTTTATTATTATTAGCAAATGGCTTTGAGGCTGTTGAAGCGAGTGTTTTTACAGATGTTCTTGGCTGGAATAAATGGGAGGGCGATGGGTCAACAGAAGTAGTGACTGTAGGATTACATCCACAACTGCAATGTACATGGAATTTCAACGTAGCCCCAGAAAAATTACTTCACGAAATCTCATTGGAGGACTTTGATGCACTAGCCATCCCTGGAGGCTTTGAGGAAGCGGGCTTTTATACAGATGCCTTCAGTGAAGAATTTCAGAAGATTGTCCGTTACTTCGATGAACATAAAAAACCAATTGCCACGGTTTGTGTAGCTTCTCTTATTTTAGGTCATAGTGGCATTCTACAAAATCGAAGAGCTACCACTTATAATCATTCAACAAGCAAGCGTTTAGCACAGCTCCAATCCTATGGTGCAGTCATTGTCAATGAGCGAATTGTCCAAAACGAACATATTATTACATCTTCCAATCCTGGTACTGCCTTTGACGTGGCTTTTTCCTTGCTTGAAATGCTAACATCAATTGAAAATACAAGGAATGTGAAGGATTTAATGGGCTTTAAATAGAAGTGAGTCATCTTCACTACAAGAATCACCGCTGGAAAATTTGCGGTGATTCTATTTTTTTGGTGGATTTAGTAATAACCTAATAGAAAAGCACATACCTTAAAACGTAATCATTACTATTTTTAACAGAAGACATATATTTAGGAGGTACATGTGAATCGTTATGCTATAAAATATTTTTTTAATTTTTGGTTTTTATTCTTGCTAATCTTAGCTCTTTTTCTAACACCTTCCTTCTATTCTAATATCCCTTTGTTATTTGCTATTGGTCCTTCCCTATTAAATCTTAATACAATCTTTTTAAGTATCTTGATAGAAGCACTACCTTTTGTGTTAATCGGGGTTCTTATTGCAGGCTTTATTCAAATATTTATCACAGAGGATCATATACAGAAATGGATTCCTAAAAATAAATTGATGGCTGTTTTTATGAGCTGTAATGTTGGTGCATTATTTCCTGCATGTGAATGTGGTATTGTTCCCATTGTAAGAAGGCTAATCTCAAAAGGAGTACCTATTCATGCTGCAATGGGCTTTATGTTAACTGGACCACTTATTAACCCTATTGTCATCATTTCTACCTATATGGCATTTGGGAATGATGCGAAAATAGCAGGTTTACGAATGATTTTAGGATTTCTTTTTGCCATTATAATAGCTCTCATAATAAGTTTTTCCTTCAAAGGAACACAATTTAAACAAGGTATTCACATTAATAAACCACATGCCCCTGCAGAAAAATTACCGTTTAATAAAAAATGCTCACATATGTTAACACATTCAATTGATGAATTTTTTGATATGGGGAAATATTTAATCATTGGTGCCTTTCTAGCTGCATTTGTCCAAACATTTCTATCAACCAAGACATTAGTTAACATTGGAAGTGATCTACCATCTTCACTATTTGTCATGATGGCTCTAGCTTATATACTCTCACTTTGCTCTGAAGCTGATGCATTTATTGGTGCTTCATTTAGTTCGATTTTCCCTTCGCCTGCTATTCTTGCCTTCTTAATTTTTGGGCCGATGATTGATTTTAAAAATACCATTATGATGCTGGGCGTATTTAGGATTAAATTTGTATTATGGTTATTATTCATAGTCTTTGCTGTTGTCTTTACTCTGTTATGGCTGGCAGCACCATATATTTAGGGGGAAATTTATGCAATTTCACTTTCAACAAGCAGTCAAAGCAGCCATTTTATTTGCATTTTCTGCTATGATCTATAGTTTTCATGTCACAGGTAACATAACAAAATTAATAAATCCGAAATATGATATGTTAAGTAAAGCAGTAGCGATTATTTTTTTATTATTATTCGTAGTACAGCTAAAAAGAGTTTTTACTTTTTCAAATCAAAGTACTTCATATCATACTACATGTGGATGTTGCTCACATCAACAGGAAAATACATCACTTTCTATAAAAAAGGGGGTGTCCTATTTTATCCTTATCATCCCTATAGTCACTGGATTAGGCATGCCAACCAAGGTTTTAGATGCTTCGATTGCAGAAAAAAAAGGAGCAACGATTATGATGACCAACCAATCACAAGCGCTTACTGGTGATGAGGACGTAGCAACGTTGAATGATTCCACTGAAGGACACTCTGTTGATCCAAACTTATTGGAAAAAAAACAGGAAATGCCAAAAAAAGAATATGAGTTGTTGAAACAACAACTTGCCAAAAATCCATTGGTTGAAATGACGGATTATGTATATTCCATTTATTATGAGGACATTAATAATAACTTATTAAACTATCAAGGGAAAAGCATTCATATAAGTGGATTTGTATTGAAAGAAGATGATTTTGAACAGAATCAGTTAGTGATTTCTAGATTCTTAATTACACATTGTGTAGCTGATGCAAGCATCGTTGGTTTTCTGTCAGAGATACCAGAAGCAAGCAACCTAGAAGAAGATACGTGGATTGAAGCAGAAGGAATTATTGATATTGGGTACTATAATAATGTTGAACTTCCATTGCTTAAAATTAATAAATGGAAAGAAATAAAAATACCTGAAGAACCTTATTTATATCCTATAGATATTCTTATTAGTATGTAAATCAAGTGTCTTCCACCACTTTCTTCATGTATTTTACACATCCAAGGCAAATCCCCCTTCTAAACAACATAGCCACCTAGCACCGACTATGTCGATACTAGATGGCTACTTCTTAGTCCATTTTTACTGTCATTATGATCAGAGGAATAAATCCACTGCCATCATATTAACAGTTTAAATGCATTCAGTTTTATTTATTGATTGAAGAAACTAATTCCATTTCCTTCGCTGTTAATTCTGATAAATCCTTTGCATTTTTTAGCACTTCTTGTGGGATAGTAATCGTAGAAAGTGTATTATATGCATCATATGTGATGGCTGATTTTTGGTTAATTTTCATTTTTACATCCGCCATATTCATTGCTAAAGTCATATCAATTTCAATGTTTTTCATATCGAATGTCTTTTTATCAATCGTTAATTGATATTTTATATTGTCAAATGACATATTATTCAATGAAGCTAAAATGTCATCTGCCCCTACTTCTACTTCAGCTGAATCTTTTGTTGTTGTCCCCACTTGTACCTCTGCTGAATCTTTTGTTGCTGTTGCATTTCCTGCTTCCAACATCGGTAATAAAGTTGAAATTTGGTCTTTAACCAGTTTTGTAAATTTCTCACCATCTGCATTTAGTGTTAAAACATAAGCATTATCTGTTTCTTTTAATGTAAAGTCTTTTGCAAAGTCTTTTAGCATTTCAAGCTGGTCAGCTGCGTTTGCTTGGACACCTGCTTGTTCAAGCATAGCATCATACATATCAGTTGGGAACTTAAGCCATGCGCCTTGTGTTGCCTCATACATATACATTCCATCTTTAGCTGTCATGTACATTTTTAATGGCATCTCCATTTTTTCGCCACTTTCAGGCTCTGTCATAGCAATTGTTCCCTCAATGAAAAATTGCATTGGATCAACCACTACATCCATTGACATTTTGCTATTTGTGTTTGTTTTGAATGTTTCTTTTCCATCATTTACTTCTATTGCTTGTGTCATCGTCATACTAGCTTTCATGCTTTTCACGTCTTGTTGTTTAGCTAGAGATTTATTAAATACTTCTTCTAATGTTAAGCTAGGCTGTGGTGTTGTCGGCTCTGTTGATGGTGTTGACATTGCTGTCAATGTATTGACAATCAAGGTAGCTAATTGACCACGTGTTACTTTTTCATTGACACCGTATTCTGTAGCTGAAATTCCTGTTGAAATCCCTGCCTCATATAGTGCTGTCACAGCGTTAGCGTAGGAGCTAGTCTCTGGAACATCCACAAACGGACTTTTACCTTTTGCATCTAAGTCTAATGCTCGTGCAATCATCACAGCTATTTGTCCTCGTGTCACAGTTTCGGATGGACGGAATGTATGATCATCATACCCCTTCACCACACCAAGTGCTGATAACTTTTTAATAGCATCATAGTATTCATTTGATTTGTTTAGATCTTTAAAGTTTTGCTTTTCAACAGAAGCTGTATCCACTGTTGCAAGTCCGAAAGCATTAACAAGTATTTTCGCAACTTGACCACGTGTTACTGCTTGGGATGGTTTAAATGTACCATCACTATAACCATGTAAAACACCTGCTGTATAAAGTGAAGATATTCCTTCAAAATGTGGGTGGTCTTCACTTACATCTGAAAAAGGGCTTGCTGCTGATGCAGGTACTGCTGCTACCGCCGTTACTGCTAATGCAACTGCAGTTGTAGTATAAAGTTTTCTTTTCTTATTTTTCATCATTTTGCTCTCCTCTACTAATCCCATTAGGGTATGTATAACATTATTAATTATAAACAAATTTATGATAGATTGCTATATGTTGGGTCAATTTGAATAAATAAATATATAGTTGTAGAAAATTTGTAAACTTTTGAGCCTTTAGACATATAAAAAAACCGACCTCCAAGGAGATCGGTTTCTTAAAAAATGATTACTCAGCAGCTTTTGCGCGTAGAACCATTTGTAGGATACCACCGTGACGGTAGTAGTCTACTTCTACTTCTGAGTCGAAACGAGCTAAAGCTTGGAAAGTTTTAACTGTGCCGTCTTCAGATTTAGCAGTTACTGTTAAGATTTCACGTGGTTTTACATCATCAGTAATGTTTACAGAGATTTCTTCTTTACCAGTTAAACCTAGAGAATCAGCAGATTCACCGTTTAAGTATTGTAAAGGAAGAACACCCATCATTACTAAGTTAGAACGGTGGATACGCTCGTAAGATTGTGCGATAACAGTTTTCACGCCAAGTAGGAATGTACCTTTCGCAGCCCAGTCACGAGAAGATCCCATACCGTAGTCGTTACCAGCAAGTACTACTAAGCCAGTACCTTGCTCTTGGTATTTCATACATGCGTCATAGATATACTCTACTTCGCCTGTTGGCCAGTAAGTAGTGAATCCACCTTCTGTACCAGGAGCAACTTGGTTACGGATACGGATGTTTGCAAATGTACCACGCATCATTACTTCGTGGTTACCACGACGAGAACCGTAAGAGTTGAAGTCACGGATTGCAACACCGTTTTCGATTAAATATTTACCTGCAGGTGTTTCTTTACCAATTGCACCAGCTGGAGAAATATGGTCAGTTGTAATTGAATCACCGAACTTCGCCATAATGCGTAAGCCGTCTAAGCCTTTGATAGCTTCTGGCTCTTTCGCAAGACCTTGGAAGAATGGTGGGTTTTGGATGTAAGTTGAATTTTCATCAAATGTGTAAAGAGACTCAGTTGATGTTTCAATTGCATTCCAAGCTTCGTTTGCTGTGAATACAGTTTCGTATTCTTTTTGGAATAATTCACGGTTAACAACAGTACCTAATACAGCGTTAACTTCTTCAGTTGAAGGCCAGATATCAGCGAAGAATACTTCGTTACCATCTTTGTCTTTACCGAATGAATCTTTTTGTAGATCGATATCCACTGTACCAGCAAGTGCATAAGCAACAACAAGTGGTGGAGAAGCTAAGTAGTTAGCTTTTACAAGTGGGTGTACACGACCTTCGAAGTTACGGTTACCAGAAAGAACAGATGTTACGAATAAGTCATTAGCTTTGATTGCATCTTCGATTTCAGGAAGTAATGGACCTGAGTTACCGATACATGTTGTACAACCATAACCTACAGTGTTGAACCCGATTTGGTCAAGGTAAGATTGTAAACCTGAATCTTCTAGGTAACCAGTTACTACTTTAGAACCTGGTGCTAAAGAAGTTTTTACCCATTTAGGCACTGTTAGACCTTTTTCTACAGCTTTTTTCGCCACTAAGCCCGCAGCAATTAATACGTAAGGATTAGATGTATTTGTACAAGAAGTGATTGCAGCGATTGCAACAGCACCTGTTGGAATTTCTACATCACCTTCAGCAAATTTAGCTACAGAAGTTTTTGCGAATTCATCTTCAGTTAAACCGAAACCTTGTGTACCTTGTGGCGCCACTACTGCTTCTTTGTAACGAGAACGCATTTGAGATAGCGGAATTAAGTCTTGTGGACGTTTTGGACCAGAAAGGTTTGGTTCGATTTCAGCTAAGTTTACTTCTAATACGTCAGTGTAAACTGGCTCTAATGTTGGATCAAAGAACATGTGGTTCGCTTTTAAGTAAGCTTCTACAACCGCGATGTGCTCTTCGTCACGACCAGTTAAACGCATATAGTTTAATGATTCTTCGTCGATTGCGAAGTAACCACATGTAGCACCATATTCAGGAGCCATGTTAGAGATTGTTGCACGGTCAGCTAGTGGTAATTTAGATACGCCAGGTCCGAAGAACTCAACGAATTTACCAACTACGCCACGTTGACGCAATACTTGAGTTACTTTTAATGCTAAGTCAGTAGCAGTAGTTCCGTTTGGAAGATCGCCAACTAATTTAACACCGATAACTTCTGGGATTGGGAAGTATGAAGGTTGACCAAGCATACCTGCTTCAGCTTCAATACCACCAACACCCCATCCAAGAACGCCGATACCATTGATCATTGTTGTATGTGAGTCAGTACCAACTACTGAATCTGGGAATGTTTCGAATGTACCGTCAGCATTTTCGTTTACATGTACAACTGGAGCTAAGTACTCTAAGTTTACTTGGTGAACGATACCAGTTGCTGGTGGTACAGCACGGAAGTTATTGTAAGCAGTTTGAGCCCATTTTAAGAAGTTATAACGCTCAGCGTTACGTTCAAATTCAAGGTCCATGTTTGCTTGTAGTGCACTTGCATTACCATATTTGTCAACTTGTACTGAGTGGTCAATTACAAGGTCAACTGGAATAGCAGGGTTGATTTTGCTAGGGTCGCCGCCCATTTCTTTCATTGCAGAACGAAGAGATGCAAGGTCAACTACTACTGGTACACCAGTAAAATCTTGTAATACAACGCGAGAAGGTTTGAATGGTACTTCAGCTTCTGGATCTGCACCGTTACCCCATTTTGCTAATTCATTTACGTGTTCTTCTTTGATTACATACGCATCATATTGACGTAAAACAGATTCTAATAATACTTTGATTGAGTAAGGAAGGTTTGAAACTTTTGCAACGCCAGCTTTTTCAATCGCAGCTAAGTCATAGTAATTGTAAGATTTACCATTTACTTCGAATGATGCGCGGCTGTTGTGTAAATTACCTTGTGCCATTTGCGGATCCCCCTAAATATCTTTTTGAAAAGGCCTATGTAAAGCAACTTTTCTCCAATACCCATGATAACGTATTTATATTCATAAGTAAATTACATTAATATTATCTTTTTTGATAAGCATAACTTATGACCTTGGTTTCTAACCTGATGTTTCTAATTTTATAGATATGCATAAGATGAAGGATTTGCAGAAAGGACATTTTCTATACCTTTCTAACTAAATGTATTTAATTGAGGTACAGCTTGAGGTACACGTTACTTTTTTAAAAAGTGTACCTCAATAATACATAGACAAAAAACTTTTCATCCGGACAGGTTTTAATAGTAAAAATATAACAAAAAAACTGATTTACAACAACTTATAATTTTTGTAAAACCAATATCGTATTTTTTACGTTCTTATATGCGTATTTAACCATTGCTGCATCAATATCAATATTTATCATTCTTACTCATAGATTCGTATTTCCACTTATTTTAAAGGATTTTTGAATCAAATCTACTCAACCTTATACTATATGGATGGGTCACAACAGGGTCAAAAGATAGTTTGAAGGGAAAAAAACAAATTAAATTTGCTGGTATTTCAATCGCTTTAATGATTGCATCTTTTATCGGTTTCTTGGCAACAACTGACTCTACTGAAACATCCGAAGATACTGATAAGGAAAAAGTTGAAACTGCTGCTAAACCTAAGGAAGAAACACCAGAAGAGAAGGCTGCACGTGAAGCTAAAGAAGCTGAGGAAAAAGCAGTAGCTGAACAAAAAGCAAAAGAAGAAGCTGAAGCTAAAGCTAAGGCGGAAGAAGAAGCACGTATAAAAGCTGAGCAAGATGCAGCTGCTAAAAAAGCAAACGCAAAGACTATTGACTATCCACAATTGAAAAAGAATCCAGATCGATACAAAGGCGAATACGTAAAATATAAAGGAAAGATTCTACAAATTCTCGAAGGTGACAACGTTACAAACATTCGACTTGCTGTAACACCGAATTCTTATGGCTATGATGTTAATGATGTTATTTTCATAGAATATGCAGGGTATACAGATTATGTTGATGACGATATTATAACTGTTTACGGAGAAATTTACGGCTCCTATTCTTACAAATCTCAAGCTGGATTTGATATTTCATTACCTGGATTAATTGCAAAAGAATTTGAATAAATTACATGTCACTCAAAAGAGTGGTATTTTCATTGCAACTAAAAAAGACCAGCTTCGCTAATTTAGCTTGCTGGTCTTTATCTTTTCTATTTATTTCGTCTTTGCTGAATAGTAATATACAACCCAATTAATCGATCAGTGGTCATTGTACCATTCTGTAAATCCTTTTTGTATTCTAACACCTACCAAAGTAAGTGTTTTTGATAAAGTCTATTTATTGCCACCTATTGAGGAGTGGTCTTTTTTATTTTTGTTTAATTAAACCTCCTATACGTACAATAATTCAATAAAAAAAGACGATCAAAAATGATGATCCTACTTCAAAAT
The DNA here is from genome assembly GCF_058788755.1 of Lysinibacillus sp. FW301-JW8. Taxonomy (NCBI): domain Bacteria; kingdom Bacillati; phylum Bacillota; class Bacilli; order Caryophanales; family Bacillaceae; genus Lysinibacillus; species Lysinibacillus sp. FW301-JW8. The sequence goes on along the minus strand of NZ_JBYTBB010000008.1, from coordinate 49,627 downwards.
CTATCACACAGTCTTTTAAAAAACAAAGGAAATTGTAGCTAACAAAACCCTACATCTTTAATTTTATTGTTCCATAACATTTCTAACAAACAATTGCTTATTTTTATGAGCCATTAAACTTACTATCGCAAGCAATAGCCCCGAAATAACGAATACAACTCTAATCCCTAACAAATCAGCTAATAGTCCCATAACAAGTGATCCAACGCCAAAAATCCCAGTTCCGATAGCACCTAATGAGGTATAAACGGTTGACAACTGTTCTTTTGACACGCTGGTTTGAATAACCGTTTGTTGAGGAATTTTTTTTATTTGTCCAAAAAGCCCTACACAGAGCGATAAAAGTAAAGAAATGATTGGAATACTGTTTAGGCTAAATAATATTGTGAATAAGAAACTTACGAATGAACCGACAAAAATAAAGGTTCCTAATTTCTTTTCAACAAAAGATGAAAATTTAATACAATAAGCACTTCCTAAAATAAGACCTAAAAAGTTAGCTCCATTGATAAACCCCCACCATTTTTCATCAACGTTCAAAGCTTCGTTGACAAACACATATAAAATAGCAGCTATCCAAACTGTTGCTGCAATTGTTTCCAAAAATTCTATCCAAGCAATCCTTCTTAATACTGGAGTCTTAGATAAAGTTTTCCAGCCCTCTTTAATCTTTTCTAGTTTCCCTTTTTGCTCCGTTGTTTCATGGTTTACACTTTCTAAAAGGCAAAGTAATATGCTTGCAATTACAAATAAACATCCAACTAACCAAATAAGTTGTTGAGAACTCATAATAATTAGCAATGAACTTCCTACGAACCACATACCTGCTTGTATGATCTGCGTAATTGTTTCTGCAATTCCATTAGCTTGAATTAGATATTCAGGTTTAACATAGTATGGAGTCAATGTCTGTCTTATTGGATTTGCACATCCGTCAAAAAAAGCAATCAATCCTATTATTAAAAAGATAAAATAATAATTAGCTGCTGTTAAACCAATTAACATAAACCCTAGAATAAAGAGTAAAATCGTCTTAACAATTTGTGATCCCGCAAGTAACCATTTAAGATTTAATTTCTCAACCAAAAGAGGTGTCAGCAGACTGGATATAAACATAGAAGAAGCGATCGTAAATGGCACAAACGATGAAGCAATTGCAGAACCTGTTAACATAAAAATTGTACTTATAACACTAACTATATATAATACATCGCCTATATTAGCGAGTGACTGGCCCAATAGTAATAAAGAAAAATTTCTATTCATTTTCATTATATATCCCCCAATTTTTCATTCGAAATTTGTATATTAGGGGATATTAGATTGGACTATTCATTAAAATTTATATCCCCCAATTCTTCATTCGAATTTTGGTTTATTAGGGGATATTAAATTGGACTATTCATTAAAATTTCACTCCTATCATATAACGGACAAATCTGGGGGATATAGATTTATCACAAGTTTTGTTCCATCAATAAATATTTATATGAATTATAACATAATTCAAACATATATGATTCTTAACTTGTTTTTTAAATATCGCACTCCATTATTCAGAACGTTCTTTTGTATTATTTCAGGTCAAGCGCTCGTGTTTTATCAAGTGTAATTTCTGGAAATGAAAAAAGCCCAGGCTCAAAATTAATTGAGTATCTGGGCTTCGTCATTGGTATATGCGTGTTCATTTGTTTACAATGACATTGATAGATTACTACATCATTCTCAACAAAAACTGAACAATACTTATTTACTTCTACGTTGCTGAATTGTAATATACAAACCCATTAATCAATCAGTGGTCATTACGCCATTCTGTAAATCCTTCAAATGTGATTCTTGAACGATGCCGTCTTTAACCGCCTGTGCAATAAAGTTTTCTGTTTCAGTTTTCATTGCTGGTGAACCGGGATTCCATGTTTGAGTCACTTTGATTTCCTCCTTTGGTTTATCTTCTATGATTAGTTGTATTTGTACTTGCCCTTTGCTATTAGTAGGTACGTTTACTTTTCCTTCTAGTTTATAACTTGCAGGCATCTTCCAAGATGTTTTAATCTCGAAATGCGGACGATCAATACTACCTACCCAATCGCCACCCCACGTAATACCTAGCTTTCTTGCAATGGCACCTACTCGAGTAAGTGTATTTACATCATAAAGAGAATGTGGAGGTTCAACAGCAATATTCCCAGCTAGGCGTGATTTGTGATTGCTGGTTAGTGTCCAGGTAACGATTTGCATAGGTCTAGTACGACCCTGAGCTTAAAGATAATTTTGTCGTTCCTATGAGCGATAAGTCTTCGTAATAAAGATATTTTTAATTCTAGCTTTAGAACACTCTTGAAACAAAATTTAAGGCTTGTTCAAATGCCTTATCTCCTTCTGATAACGAAAGTGTTTTCTAATTTAATTTGCATCACTTTCTCCCTTCTACACAAAACCTTCATATTGTTCATTAGCTTGCTATAGCGTTTGTGCTGTTTTTGCCCCAATTACTGATAAATCATTTCGCATTTTCTTCACTGTATTTACCATCCAGTGATAATCCATAATCCATTGGTCCAATAAAAATTTATTTACTTTGGGTGGTGTCTCTTTTAGCATAGTTCTGCCCCCTATGTCTTACATTAGTTGGTGTGTTATAATCTTTATTTGACTAAGCCATTAAAGGGCAAAACTAGTTCAAGGCTGTAACGTGTGATGACGCTGCGGCTTTTTTATTTTAATTACTGATTATTTTCTTCATATTGTTAATTAGTTTGTTGTAGCGTACGACGAAGCTACGACTTTTTTATTTTTAAATCTATTTCACAGGCAATTCACTATACAAACATAGCTATCACATCATAATAATAGTAAGGTAAAGCTAATTTAGCCTTACACCTTCTGAAGTTTTTTTAAAAGGTCACTCCATCCCAAGTGACCTTTTTTATTGTCTTATCTAACAAAAATATACTTTTTTATGACTTTAGCTGAATGGTTTAACACCCCTACTCCTTCTCTTCAGACAACATATTATAGATTGTAGAAAGGAGGGATACTTATGGGATACTATGGTGGAAATGTTGGTGGCATTAATAATGGCTGCTACTCCGGTGGTGGCTCTAGTGGCTCATCATTCGTTCTAATTGTCGTTCTATTTATTCTTTTAATTATTGTCGGCGCTACTTTCATGACTACAGGGTATTAACATTTCCGATTAGGGTCGCCCCCTAGACTGGTGACCCTTTTATAGTTTCTTTCTTCAACGTGTACAGTAACTATTTGAATGAAGCAGTTAAAGATATCTAATTTTAGTTGGCGTATAATTTTAATAGCTCATGTATTGGTAAACTATTCATATCACTAATATGGAAATAATACGGTAATTGCCACTTTTGTGTCGCTATCGCTTGTTTGCTAGTGGGAGTATCCCACCTAGGATAAACTCTAATTGCCATTTTTCCCTTTGTACTAGAGGTTCTAAGGATGTTTTGTTGTAAAAGAATCTCTTTTGGAAAAACGAATTGACCAAAATCCCCATTATCATTAAAAGTATTAATTACCAATAAATCAGTGGCATTATCATATGAAAATGCTTGGTTTTTATTAGCTTCATCCTTTCCCCAAAAGGAAACAAACTGTCCAACCTTGGTAGGTGTTATTTTTGCGACTCTAAATCTAACCGATTTAGAATTTAACTGAAATATTCCAGCTCCATAATCTGAATTTTGAGTTTCTTCTTGGATATTTTTTATAGTTAAATTATTAGGTTCGTAAAGTAATTCATTTACATATGCTAACGTCTTATTAAATTTATTCATAGTTTTACTCCTTATCTTATACTAAGATAAACCAGTATATCATTTCCGGGCTTGTCACCGTAATTGTTCATTAAAAGGCTTTATTTCATTAGTATTTTTTTTTAGATTTACTGTACCTTTTCCGCAGATTGTTCGGTAAAAGCACCCGATTGTGAAAAAGTATATGTAGAACGCTTAGTAAAGTTCACCTTTTGTCAATATCATGGCATTGCCACCTACCATAATTCTGGGATTATTCTTATTAATTAACTTTGTTATGATAATAGAAGGTCTACCCATACTATATCCCTGCAAGAAAGTGTACTCTTGATAAAATGTATTTAATACGTGATTATTAAAAAGATAATAGGTTAATGCCCCATTTGAAGTACCTGTTGCGGCTTCCTCATTAATTCCGTAGAGTGGACAAAAGTTTCTACTCTCTACTATTCCTTTTTCTGTGTCTAGCGTAAATGCATGGTATCCTCCTACTTTATTCATCTTTGCATATTCAGCAAGTGCTTTAAAATCAGGATTTGAAGCATACTAGGCCACCTTTGTTTTGATTGGAAGCACTATATCCCAAAGACCAGTGTTTGCGGCTTGAGGTACTAGATTTTTGTGACTTTTATCAATATTAAAAAGTTCAGACAAAACCTCATAATCATCAAATATTTTTCCAAGCTTAGGTTCAGCTGTTCCATCATTATAAATCCTGAATTCACCTTAACAGCAAGCTTGTCAGCGAGTGTTTTCATATAGTAGGTGTTGTTATCTTCAATGGCATGACTGTCTAATAGGGCTTTAAAGGATGCAACTGTAGCATGTCCACAAAGTTCAACCTGTGCAGTCGGTGTAAAAAATTTTATTTCGAAATTCTTATTGTCTAATTTTTTAATAAATGCTGTTTCTGAAAAACGAACTTCTGCAGCAAATTTCTGCATAAACTCTTCATTTAAATTTTCATAGATGACTACTCCTGCTGGATTTCACCAAACCTTGTTTCTGTAAACGCATCAATTATATAATATAATAAATCAAATTGTCCCTTATTAGTAATTTTAAAAATGACTCCCCGCTTAATCATTTTTAGGGCACTAAATACTCTACAATATAGACATTAATTGAACAATACAATCGAGTTTTAATATGAATAGTGAATGTAATGTTTTCTCTCTTGAATAATTTCTTCTAAATACAAAGCCCCTTTGGAACTAATGTTTTACAATATGAATACTAATAGACTTAGTTTTTATATTGCTAGTTACATCAATTATTATTACTTTTACTGGCATACTAACAGTCAATTTGTTTGTCCTTTCAGGTGTACTATGTAAAGGTTTTTAACAATAAAGATTTCTTGTGAATTGATAATTTTCCTTTCGTCATTGACTTTTAAGAAAGACTCACCGAATTTTTGTGTCAATGCTCAATATTTGTTTCAGGGGTGAAATCACAATGAAAATAGTTATAATAATTGCTTTTAATAAGTATGTTTTAAAGTAAAAACTTTTTCAAAAATCATTACGTCTAAATAATATTATTGCATACATTCTAAGTTACGGTTATTATTACGTTATACGTTATATCGTGAAACGTAATAATATTTAAAGGAGGTATTACATGAAAAAAGATAGATTCTCCGAGCCTTCATTGTTTATTTTGATTAGCCTGGCAGAAAAAGATTGTCATGGCTATGCGATTATGGAGGACATTGAAAAAAATTATAGTATTAAGTTAGGTGCTGGGACTTTATATGGAGCAATTACCCGTTTAGAGAAAGCAGGCTATATTCAAGTCCTTGAATCAGATGATCGTAAAAAACCATATAGACTCACAGATGAAGGACGTGAATATTTAAGCAATCAAATCAAAGAAATCCAAGTAGTAACTGCACTCGGAGCAAAAAGGCTTGGATTAATATGAGGTGGTTGATTTATTTGTATCCAAGAAGTTGAAGAAAACGATATGGTGATGAAATAATTGATTTATTAGAGCAAGAAGATTGGACATTCTTTAATATTATCGATTTACTGAGAGGAATTGTTGATGCTTGGAAAATTGAAATAAATGAACGACAAGTTTCTGGCATTCGTATGAGTAATGTGTTAGTGCTTATCAGTTTGATCAATCTATTTATTATTCTACAATACAGATCATCACAGGGGGTTATTTTATTGGAACAAATTACTTTACTCATTGCAATGGCATCAATATTCTTAGCAGTTTCTATTTTCATTGTGAATCTTTTTAAAGAAGGTTTTCAAAAAGCTTTTTCAATCAGAACTAAATTATTAAAAATGAGCCTTGGATTTATGGGCTTATATGGATTGAGTTTTATTGCATTTTTTGTACTAGTAAATTAATTCAATTTAAGTTTAATAAAAAATGACCAAGGAAATAATTGTGCTTCTTGGTTTACTAGTATCTTAAAGAGCAGTCCAATTGAAAATCTTAAAGCTTCTCCATTAAGCATTGAATTGATTTTATTCTATAGTTTCAAACCCATGTTGAATACTTCGTAAATAACCTCAATAACAAGCACGAAAATCCTACTGTTTGCGCTTTTCACATAATTTTCCTTCTTATGTGATTAAGTATCTTAGCTGACTAATTGAGCTGTAACACGTAACAACTATACTGCCCTTTTTATGATACAATTTACATAATTACACAACGGGGTGATTTCATGGAAAATGATAAATTAGTTTGTAAAATATGTGGTGGTGATACCTTTACACAAGGTGAATTAGGTGGTGTTAATGCAAATGTAAGACCATTAGACTCAATTTCAATTTTTTCGAGCTCCCCACTACTATTGTCTATTTGTACTAATTGTGGAGAAGTATCTTCAATGAAAGTTAAGAAACTTCACAAGTTCAAATAGTCCCATATCGTTTTATAGGGCCGCTTCATGCAGAGCTGCCCTTTAATAATTTCTATCCACAAAAGACAGATAATAGACTCTGTGATTGAAATATTTTCACTATAATTAGATATCCGTAACAATGGAGGAATTCATAGAGAAATATTTTCAATTCTTGTATCTATATCATTTACGATTGCATTAACATTGTTTGCATTCACTTATTTTTTAGATATTCATCTTATCGTTTATATCGATTTTACTAATAAAAATTATTGATTTACTTAATTAAGAAAGAATAAGACAAAGCCCTGCCTTGCTATCCCCTGCTTGCCCATTACCATTCTATTCCTCGCTTTGTGCATCCTTTTGATTTATCAATAGATGCCTTATATCCATTCAGATTATCCACTGTCCAACACATTCATCTTTCTGAAATGATCCCATATTATATAGATTTAGCATTTAAAAATTGACTATAATACCTCATGTCGCCCCTCTTATTTTTTGTCATAAAACCCTTCTTCGATTTTACTACCATATCATGGCCCTCTACGCCAAATAGGTGTTTTTACTAAGGTATTACGTCTTGGTATATTGGTTCACCTTGTTTACAGATTTTCTTTTGAATGATCTTCTACTAATTAATCCTCATATTTCTTTTTACTTTTAGAAATATGATCAATAAGTCTAGAGAATGTAATAGTTTACTACATACTATAAAAATGTAATCTGCAGATTATAAATTTTTATTTTTGAGGAGGTGAATATTATATGCCTTTAACTACTGGTCCAATTGAAAATTCAGGAAATCTACCAGCTAATGCTGCTAACGTTCGTATCAAAGTTCTTAATCTCACTGGGGGGTTACTTACTGGGGTGGTCCGAGTTTTTAAACTTAACGGTTCAAGACAATTACTATCTACAACTCCTTTTGCCGCTGCTGCTAATGCTTCTACTTTTGTAACTCCAAGTGTAGCAGGTGCGTTCCAATATGAGGTTGAAATTGCTCCAAATCAAACTGGCGGATTATATAGCGTTTACGGACGTACAGCTTCAGGTGTTATCATCGATGCCCAACGATTTGCGAACTCAGAGCTAACACCGATTCTTTAATTTTAAATAGATTGTATAATCAGAAAAGCCTTATACTTCGGTATTGGGCTTTTCATATTCATTCATATACCTCCAATTTGTATACTCCTTCTATAACAATAGCTAGCTGACATGATTCTCTGCCCAATCTCTTATCTAAGTACTTTTTGAGATTTTTATTATTATTAACTACTAAAAATAGCTATTATATCACTATATTGTTTCAAATTACATTGGACCCTCTTACCTTTTTCAATGAGCCCAAAATGTCCTTAATCATCTTTATATTATATCTCAAGCTACCTCTTCTCCATTTTCACCAACATTGAACCAAAAAAAGAATACTGTTAAATAATGAAAATCCTTAAGAAAATCTTCATAAATATTCTTTCTAATTATTAATAATTTCCATTTACAATGATGAAGGTCGACAGTATTGAGAATTCTCTCGCATAACATGTAGCGTTTGAAAATCAGCATCTGAAAAAAGGAGCATCTCACCTTGGATATTACAGAAATTTTTAGCAATATTCGTTATTTAATGTTACCAGTACTTATTATTATTGGCATAGAGTCCTTACTGATTGCACTCTATTATTACTTTTATCAAAAACGACAATCAGAACACAAAAAACAGATTTCTATTAAGAAACTTATTCTTGGCGCAGTCTTCATCGGATATATTGTTTTTGTGTTGGAGCTAACGATTATTGGCCGCGGTACCTCACACTACATGGAGATGAACCTTCATCCATTCAGTGGTTATATTGACGCATGGAAAAAATATTCCTTACGTGATCTCCAAAATTGTCTATTTAATATATTAATGTTTGTACCATTAGGAGTTTTATTACCTTTACTTATCGCTAAATTAAAAGAATTTAAGTGGCTTCTTCTTGTAGTTATAGGTGCTACAGCGTCTATTGAAACGTATCAGACACTTTCAGGAGCAGGAATTTTTGAACTGGATGATTTAATAAACAACTCACTTGGTGGCATTATTGGATACCAGTTATATAGATTAGCTGCTTCCATTGGACGTAGCAAAAAAGTAAAAATGAAAAATCTGATTGGAAACCTTTCCATACCTCTATTATTGGGTTTGATTTTTGTTGGTATGAATATTGTTTACACCCAACAGGAGTTCGGTCATTTAGCAATAAACGCCTATACAAAATCAAATATGTCAGATGTTCATATATCAACTTCATTGGAGTTAAGCTCAGCATCAACAGTTGCTCCAGTATATAAAAATATTATTAAAAATGATGACATAGAAGGTTTTTTACAACAGAAATTAGGTTTATCAGTGGTAAATACACAGGATTATAAGGGCGATCGTGAGATTTTAATGGTAGACAAAGTTGGGGTACAATATAAATTGTTTATAAGTTCAGAAGGTCAATGGTCATTAACAGCGAACAATTATACGCCAGAGCAAACTTCATTTACCGAGCAAGAATCAATGCTTAAAAAGGCGAAGGCACTTATGGATGATCTTTCTATAATACCTACAGGTGCTACATTTACTGTATTGGAGGATGGAAAATTTGAATGGGACCTTCCAGATAACACTGATTTAAACACAGATTATTGGAGTGGAGATATAGGTCTGGGTCTTAAACCGGATGGCAGTGTTTATTCGTTGACATACAGTCTTAAAAAAAATCAATTTATACGGGTAGTAAACATCTTGTCTCCTGCAGAGGTATATGAGCGAATTAAGAATGGAGAGTTTCCCCAAATAAAATATAATGCGCTGGTAAAGGAAGAAGAACTTATTATAAAAAAAGGCGATCAACTTGAAATTGAATTAATTGAGCTTTCGTATATGTACGACACAAAAGGTTTCTATCAGCCAATATACAGAGTTTCTGGTAAATTTAACGGAAATGATTGGTTCACCTTAATCCAAGCTAGGAAGTAAAATATTTTGGCAACTCCTGTTCCAAAAGTTAATAAAAGCCCAGGCTCAAAATTATTTGGGACCTGGGCCATTCTGTAACCGGTTAGTATTTTATATCTAAGCATCATCGAAAAATTACTAGAAATACTCTGGAAGACTACAATGACGTAACATTAAGAGTGTTTGGTCCAGAAAGTCTCAAGAATTCAACCTTTTTCTAAATCGAATCACTTTTCGTATTCTTGTTGAAAACTTAAAAATAGGAATAAAGTGATTTTATAGGAATCAAAAACATTACGCCAGTAGAGAACTCAAAAAGCTATCCTATATCATCAATCATCCAGTTCATCATCTTCAATTAGTATTATCTCAACCTTAGAGACTCTTTCACCCCATGAACCACAGTCTTTGATAGTAGCAATAACTTCATATATACCATCTCCAAAACCTGAACGAAATGCTACGCCTAGTCCTTCCTGGTCTCCGCTGTAATTTAGTTGACCACCTTGTTTATCACTATTGGAAGTAATTTTGCATACTGTATCATAACTACTATCTGTTTTGATTAAAGTTCTAACAAAAAGGTCGTTTTCTTTAATGATTTTTTGAATATAAGTAAAAATTTCTTTTGCATTGACTTCATTACATTCAATTAATTTATAAGTTTCCTCATCATTCACTTTATAATCTTGATTCTTTAAAATTTGAGACAATTCATCCTGATCTTTTCCCCAAAATTCGATAGCCACAGGACTACCTTCCATATTCCATTCGCTATTAATGTAACATGGATCAATAATCAATAATTGGCCAGAATCCACTCCAACAACGCCTAGTGATACTTTTTTTTCTGCTGACATTTTGATTCCTCCTGTATTCATATAAAAAAGCTGATACTATTTAATATTTCTTTATCTCTGAAATTAAATTTCTTTCCGACTGTAATTACAAATTTACATACTAATTTAGTAAAATGATTATATACGACTTGATTAGGTTCATCATCCTCAAAGTATTCAGTAACTAGATTAATTCCATCTCCTTAATTCTTTCTAAAAAAACATTTCTTTTATGAAATTACATTTTTTGAAACTCACATAGCTTTATATTGTATACTCCTTATTAGGAGGCGATGATAATGAAAAAAAATTTCCTATGGAAAAATATTATTATTGGTAAGATTGATAAAAATCATCCTCAGAAAAAATCGACAAAGCATTAGATGAGATCAGTAAAGCATTAGATGAAACTTTTACTTCTGTTGGCAAAATGACAAATAACATAACATCATTTACTGACGACAAACGTAAATAACCATATTTTTTTGCGGGCACTTATAAGTGCCCTTTTTTAAACCTAATGTTCAAAGTGTTCAACTAACTTTAATATCCATATCTTATTTAATAATTTTTTAGTATGTTATATTCATACATAAAGTTTAGGATAATTTAAAATATCACTAAGCTCAACAATTAAATACATTACTACTGAACTTTGGAGGTAGATTACCATGAACGAACAAAATGTAATTGAAATAGCTCCTCTTAAACCTGATGATCGTAGCCGATGGAATGTCTTGGCACGGAGCTATAAAGCATTTTACGAAACTGAGCTCTCAGACAAGAGTTACGATGAAGTTTGGGAGTGCTTGCTAAAAGACGATGAAATATTCGGTTTAGGAGCATACCTTCAAGGAAACTTGGTCGGTTTCACCCATTTCCTATTTCATCGCACAATCTGGATGGAAAAAGCATGCTACTTACAAGACCTCTTTGTAGATGAAACCGCTCGCGGACATGGTGTTGCTCGTAGACTCATTGAGCAGGTAGCTGAATACGCTCGCGAAAATCAAGCCTCTAAGCTCTATTGGCAAACTAAAGAGGATAATACCACTGCTCGTGTTCTTTATGACAAGATCGCATATCACAAAGGTTTTATACGTTATGATTACCCACTAAATTAGAAAATCTTGGTTTACGGCTACTTAGGTGGCCGTAAAGCTTTAATAATGTTTCGCTTTTGGTCGATTAATCCCACGCACCGTTTCTTTCCATTACTTCTACTATCTCACCAATCCAAGGTTCATCTGTATTGATTACAACATAAGAGTTAAACGATTTTTTACCATTTTTCTCACGTCCTGCTTCGATATTGCCCAACAACGAGTCCATTAACGGTGCTACTTCATTTAGAGCAAATTCGCTGTTGCACTTAACTAAATCAGCTATTTTTATTACTGTATATTTTTGCTCTTTTCCTTCGAGGACTGTACCTTCAAATACTGGCTCTGTTTTTGTTTGTTTTAAAATAGCTGCTACTTCTTCATTAATTCTCGGATAACTGTTATTCATTTCCATTCTCCCTCCTGTGCATTTTGCTCATATTGTGCAGTATCAGATTGTTTAACAAGTTCTTTCTTCTTCACAGACAAACATCCATACAAAAATACATATCACATCATAAAAAAGTAGTGTATAAAGCTAACCCATTTACTTTATACCTCCATTTTTAAGGGTCGCTGATGATGCCACAGTGACCCTTTTATAGTTTCTTTCATATTGTTCAGTACTATCTCCGCTATACTTCTTCAAGACTCTATTTTCACAGCTTTCCTTAAAAATATTATTTATTTCTCTTTAATAGACATATTACCAATCACCTTCCAACATTAATTCATAGAATATTAGTGAATGAACAGTTTTCACAATTAATAAGTAACAAACGCCTATAACTTGCGGGGTTACTAACATATTACGGAATGGAGGTGACAAAAAATGGACCCACAAAAATTAATTTGTGATAGTTGTTGTGAAAAAAACCGAGTTCTTTGGCCCCGTATAAAAGCTGTTGACATTTGTTCTATGCAACCTCCTTCAGTCGTAATTCCTGGCGGAACAATTATTCCAACGATAAATAGATATTTCTATATTGTTACAGAAGATATTGATTTAACAAACGGAACAATCATTCCGGCTAGTTTATTTACAGATGATAATAGCGATCCAGTAACAGAATGCAAACTTTTTTATCCTAATGGATATGTTAATCTTTACATCAATGCTGTAATGCAAGAGGGCGGTGCATATAAAGTAACCCCATATTCATTAACTCTTAACCCATTTAATGCAACTATTTATGCTGGAACTCCAATAATTATCGAATCATTAGGTTTCCAACAAATGTAATCTAAAATTCCTTTATCCCTTGAAAGGGGGTGAAAAAAATGGCACTTTCAATTATCAATATTCATGTAAATGTTACAGGCACTTCGACTAGATTCTTTAATGTTTTAGCAGCAAATTTAACTGTCACAGACGGTACTACTGTTGCTGCAACTGCCTTTCTAGACGATAGTGGAACTGCCGCTACTGCTTTCCCTGTAGTAGCTAATGGCTACTATAATTTCTATATTAATGGCGTATTACAAGAAGGTGATTCATATACAATTTCTGCAACAGAATTAACATTTAACGGTGTTACTGGTACAATCACAGCAGGAACTCCATTAGTAGTGGAAGCCGTAGAATTAGTTACACAAACTTAATTTTTAATTATCAATCATACGTTTTAATAGTATGAAGCTTTCTAGTCTTTCTTCTATTTTGGTGCTTAGGGTCACTTCCGGACAAGTGACCCTTCCTTTATTAGCCTCTCCTATTGTTCAGTAGTGATTTTAAGATTTACATTATTGTGCTAATATTTACATAAATAAAAATATTAGGAGGCCACCTTTATGAATTCTCATGAAACTAAAGTAAAGGAATTTTTAAGTTCTAATAATGTAAAAGCTGAACACTTCGTATTTAATCAATCTTGTCACTCCGTAAAAGAAGCCGCTGAAGCAGTTAATGGCTCGGAAGACGATTTTGTAAAAAATATTTGCATGATTGACTCAAATAATGAATTAATAGTGGCTATTGTTAAAGGAAACAATAGAGCTAGTACAACTCGTGTTGCAAAATCATTAAATATAGAAAAGCCTAGACTTGCTAATGGAATTGAAATTATTGAACGTACAGGTTTCCCACCAGGTGGAGTTCCTTCTTTTGGTTTTCAAGCAAATTTTTTAGTTGATCCAAAAGTGACAAATATGGATTACGTATATACTGGTGGTGGTTCAGAAAACTCTTTAGTTAAAATAAATGTTCAAGACTTATTAAAAATCAATCAAGGTACTATTATTAAAGTAAGCAAGTAAATAGTAACTCTTTACAACCGTTTAAAATGACGGTTGTTTTTGCCTTTTTTGCTGCACAAAATTGTTCACTTGTTCATACTCCGTTCATATTGTCGTCACTGTGAGTTCATCTTCATCGTTTAGGCTTTCTTTAGGGTCTTAAAGGGAGCCCAAAACAATAGGAGAAGAAGTGAGTGAAAACACGAGAGGTGAAAATAATGGACTTGGACACAACAACAGACAAAAAACCAGCTAATACGATGAAAAAATTGCTTAACATTTTACTTAAAATTTTAGCAGCATTAGTTATAACAATTGTTGTTTTTATAGCCATTGTTTTTGTCATTGATAAGATCAGTAGCAAATTAGAATCAGGAAAAATAAAGCCTTATGGTCAGTCTGTAACAGTAGATGGGAAAAATATGAATGTTTTGATTCAAGGACAAGGCGCAGAAACTGTCGTGCTACTACCAGGTTTGGGAACAGGAACACCAGTACTTGATTTTAAGCCGCTAGTAGAAGAGTTATCGCCATTTTACAAAGTTGTAGTGATTGAGCCTTTTGGTTATGGATTAAGTGATATAACCGAAAAAGAACGGAGCACAGAAAATATTGTAAGTGAAATCCACGAAGCTTTACAGATTCTTAAAATTGACCGCTATATTCTAATGGGTCACTCCATTTCGGGCATTTACGCACTAGATTATGTGAACAAATATGAAAACGAAGTGAGTGCATTTGTCGGGATCGATAGCAGTGTTCCAAGGCAATATGGTGATAAGGTTGTTGAATCTCCAATACCTTCTTCAGTAATTACACTACTCAAAGAATCAGGTTTAGGCAGATTGATAATGAAACTAAGTGCTGACCCATATGCTACACTGCCAGTTGATGATGAAACAAAAGAACAAATGAGAATTCTTTCTTACAAAAACTTTAGAAATCCTACCATTGTGAATGAAATAGAAAATAGGCCTTCTAATTTTAAAGTAGCTGAAAATTTAACATTCCCAAAAAACCTGCCTGTTATTTTCTTTTTACAACCTAATAGTGCAGCCATTGAAGGATGGTCAACACTACATGAAGAGCAAGTAAAAGATTCTGTACATGGAAAAGTGATGACATTTGAAGGAACACATTATTTACACCATACTCAATCAAAAGAAATCGCTGAAAACTTCAGGACATTTATTGAAGAAGTAAAGCAAGACAGTAGATAATTTTAAAAATGAAAGTTTGTTTGTAACTAGTTGATCTCTCAATCGCGTTATCTAAACAGGGTCCTCGTATTATCCATGCTACGGCACCATGTGCAAGCTTTCTTGCATGTGTGCTGTAGCATTTCTTTCTTGTGGTTAATCACCCTCTGACCACTTATCATGGATTTTATGAAATTTTGCTTCTAATTCACTCAACGCTACACCAATTGAACGAGTTACTGGATCATCTACTGGATGAACCATACTCTGAATGCGTTGTAAGTCTATAATCGTTTGCAAATGTAGTTCTGATGCTTCTTGAACATCGTTTTGTAGTTGTAAATATAGTGCTTCATAATTAGCTACTTCACAATTAGGGCATGTGTAAATGCCGTTTCTATCTGACTGCTCATGTATAACGCTAAATTCAAATGCACAATCTGGACATTCAATAACTTCAGCTATTTTTACGTTAGCCGTTTCTTTAGTAAAGATACTTTCCCTATTAAATTGAATTGACATATCCTTCTCTCCTTTATTTCGCATTTTCTTTCGAATCCTCATATTGTTCAACAATATTACATTTTGTGTATCAATTTTTTAATTACATCCATACTAACTTTGCTTTAATGGCGAAAAACAAGAAAAGGAAGTGTAGATATGGGTATTCTTGGTGGTAATCCAAAAGACGAACCATTGCATTACGGTGAAGTATTTAGCGTTTGGTCAAGTTTAGTTGTAGACTATGGTATGATTTCTGGCTATCAAACGTTTTATAATCACGCTGGTGATGAAGATCTAAAAAAAATTATTGAAGATATCATCGAAACATGTAGGGATGAAGTAAAACAATTAGAAAAAATTCTAAAAACGAATGGCGTTGCTTTACCACCTGCTTCTCCTGAAAGACCTGTAGCAAGATTGGAAGATATCCCTCCAGGAGCAAAGTTTAACGATCCAGAAATCAGCGCCGCTCTGACTGCCGATCTGGCTGCTGGATTAGTTGCATGTAGTCAAGCGATGGGCACTTCTACTCGAGAAGATATCGCATTAATGTATGGTCAATTC
Organism: Lysinibacillus sp. FW301-JW8; assembly: GCF_058788755.1. Lineage (NCBI taxonomy): Bacteria > Bacillati > Bacillota > Bacilli > Caryophanales > Bacillaceae > Lysinibacillus > Lysinibacillus sp. FW301-JW8. The sequence goes on along the minus strand of NZ_JBYTBB010000008.1, from coordinate 33,534 downwards.
CATACAGCAAAAGCTCTACTAGGTGCTAAACTACTACGTCTTAATAAAAATAAAGGTTGGTTAGTTCCACCACCATTACATGTAGATTATCCAGAAAAGTAAAAATAATTTACCTGACAAACTGTCTCCCTAGTATACAACTGGGGCTTTTTTTATAGAGAACCTTATTTTACACACAATAATTTTGAGTGTATCGCACGCACTTTATATCGGCTGTGGCGTTGGTTGACCGTCGCAGCTTTTTTATTTTTAAAGGCCATGAACTATATAACCCAAGTTAACTAAGCATATAAATAGTAGTGTTAAGCTAAACAAGTTTAACTTAGTACCTCCTGATTTGTTACTAAGGGTCACTTCCACCCAAGTGACCCTTTATTAGTTTTTTTGGAAAAATAAGTTTAATGTTTAATAGCCAAATCGCCAATCCATTCTCATTTTCAAATCATAAATTACTAGTGTAAGGTTAGTACTACCTTAATACACTAGAGAGGAGGTCTTGAAAATGAGCATTAACAGAAATGTTAATGCTCACCAAAAAATGTTTTTCTTGTGATGAAAAGGAAAACCATCACGAGAAAGATCACCATCGCTGTAAAGGTTGTGTTTGTAATCAATTAAGACGCTTACAAACTCAGACTGAAGTTGACCTTTTCTTATTTGGCGGTCAGATTATAGAAGATGTTGTTTTTATTACCTTTGACCCGAAAGATTGTTGTGCATTCTTTAATGATCCAACGACAGAGCCTGGTTCAACAATTATTGTGGACTGTCAAGATATTCAAGCTATCAGAATAGAAGCAGACTAAGTTATAAAAGGGTTCTCCTGGCTCTGCTTTACAGGGTCACTTTCGTCTAAGTGACCCTATTAATAGTTCTGATACTTATATTGTTCATTAGTCTCCTGTAGCGTACGACGAAGCTACGACTTTTTTATTTTTAAATCTATTTCACAGGCAATTCACTATACAAATATAGCTATCACATCATAATAATAGTAAGGTAAAGCTAATTTAGCCTTACACCTCCTGAATTATTTACTAAAGGTCACTCCTATCCCAAGTGACCTTTTTTTATTGTCTTATCTAACAAAAATATATTTTTTTATGCCTATAGCTGAATGGTTTAACACCCTACTCCTTCTATACAACTAACATATTATATATTATAGAAAGGAGGGATACTTTATGGGATACTATGGTGGAAATGTTGGTGGCATTAATAACTGCGGCAATAACGGCGGCGGTTATGGTAATGGTTCAGCATTTGCGTTAATTGTTGTACTATTTATACTTTTAATTATTGTCGGTGCTACATTCATGAATACAGGATATTAAAATTTTCGATTTTAGGGTCACTTCCCAGCCTGGTGACCCTTTTATAGTGTCTTTCCTCAGATCGCTTAAATAATGAATTCAGAATCTATAAACTCGACTATTCCAACTCTGTATATTTTTATAGAATACAACTCTTTGACAATTCTGTGGTCAAATCCATAAAATTCGATAATTAGAGCAGATTCAGAAATGGAGTAATCTTGAAATTGGTTGCGAATTACTTCATGGAGCAATTTGATAATCTCAACTTCTACCTCAGTCTTTAGGCTTTCTTCTAAAAAACCCCTGTGAAATCTAAACTTAGATATGATAAATCACCTACTTTCCTGAATATAATTCTCATATTGCAGGAACGTGATGGAATTTTAGATTTGCGCATACTTTTACTTAATATGAAAGTCTTTTCATTTTATTTTTTTACTTTAAATTTATGTATAGATATTACAAACTTTTTGAAGGGTGTGCTAATATGTCACAAAGTTTCAAAATTGAATTACCAAAAATCCTCTCAGATCTAGAAAAAGCTAATTTTCAAGATATTTTTTATGATGAAGACCCATATTTATCAAATTGTATTATTGCTGATACAGTAATTGATAAAGAGGTTGTTGAAAAATTAATTGTATCTAAAGTTATTTTTAAAAATGCAAAATTCATTGATGTTTCTTTTAGAAAAATTGATTTAACTGATGTAATTTTTGAAAACTGCGATTTATCTAATTCAAACTTAAGTGAAGGCATTATACATAGAGTCAATTTCAAAAACTGTAAATTATTAGGGTCAGATTTTTCTGAAGCTAATCTTGGAAACGTTTCTTTTGAAAATTGTATTGCAAGTCTATGCAATTTTTCTGAAACTCGTTTCAAACAAGTAATATTTGATAACTCAATTCTACATGGTGCGAATTTTTATGATTGTTCACTAAATAAGGTGAAATTTTATGAAAATGATATTAATGATGTAGATTTTTCTCAAACTTCTTTAAAAGGAATTGATATTAGTACATGTAATTTTGAAAGACTTAATGTAACCCCAGAAAGTTTGAATGGATGTGAAGTTTCCACTGAACAAGCTATTGGCTTTGCTTCTTTGTTGGGATTGAGGGTAAAGACATTAAATTAAAAAAGCAGAAGCTGATTGGAATATTCTAATCAGCTTTTTTACTGAATAATTCCTTTCGATACATCCATATATTGTAGTAAATGTTTGTTCCCTATAAGGATAGGTAGCATTCAAATCATTACGTCGTTTTAACACTAAAATAACAGGAAACTAAAGGAAATAAGGTGTATTACTTACATAAAATTAAATTTTCTTACATAATAAAATGTAAGGAATTGTACAGTTTCAAATCATTAATAGATTTAGATTTTGGGAATTTAGCAAGTAGTGCTTTAATATTCCCCAGTGGAGAACTAAAAATAGAAGCGGAGTGGTTATGACAACTAGCTCCAGTCTTCAAAATCCAGAAATACTAAAGAGTTTACAGCTTTTTATGTGCCGCTCCATATCCACTTATTGCGTCGTTATTCAGAAAGATTGACACTCTCTATCCTTCTTAAAGCTCTTCTCTCATTCTTCAATTTATTTTTTTCACTTGCACATTCTAGGCATATGTTTTTATATTGATCATTATTATTCTTAGAAAATTTTAAATAATATTTAGTTTCATTGCACTTTTTGCATATTTTATATAGATGACAAATTAACTTATCAAAAGGATTTTGATCAAATTTAATATACGCAGATTTGTTGAATAAAAAGTTTAAAATTCTAGCGGTATTATAAGCATCATTCAGAGCATTATGTTGTTCACCAACAAAGCCTAAATCAACATAATCTATGGCCCTCTTTAAAGATATTGGATTTTTTTCATTTATAAATGCAGTGAAATTTTCTTGTAAATCACAATAATTTTTTAACCAAGACAAATCGAATCGTCTATTTAAAAATTGATTCATTAATAAATACAAGTCGGAATATGACCAGAACACCAATACATAGTCTCCCTTAGATATCCATTTTTGAAATTTACCCATAACAATTTTAACTTCTTGTGCATTCTTCAAATCTGCTTTTCTTGTAGTGATTTTGTTATCTATTTTCACATCTTTGATATAGCGGTTATTCGTAGGTTTAATATAAGAGTGAAATTTACTAACTAAATTACCAGATGAATTAATTTTGATAGCACCTATTTCAGTTAGATAAACAGGCTCATCTCTATTTCTTTTTACTGTTGCTTCCAAATCTATTACAATAAAGTGCATTTATTATCCCCTTTTCATATACTTTAACAATTCCTCCTCTTAAAATTCTCAACAGAAGAAGCAGTTATTGACTAAACTTATTTAAAGAGCAGGAACCAGTTTTATTGCTCAAATATGTGATAACACGTTGGTTTTTGTTCTATAGTACCTAATTATGTAAAGTGACGAAGTTGAAGTATTTTCTAACTTCGTTCTGATAAACTCCTTTTTATTCCTCCCATTGTTGAATTCGTAGCATAAGGTTAAACGTTGATTTATCATCTTTAACAATTTCATCTAATTCAACTTGCAAGATTTTGTAATCCGAGACTAAACTGCTTTGATTTTACTAGTTATTGAAGTTTGTTTAGTTAAATTGTTAAGTTGATACAAATACCTCTTCATTTATAAAACTAACATAAAATCGTGCAGTTGTTCCATTGCATTCAACTTTCAGGGGTTACTTAACACCTGTACTTAATTCTCTGTACAAGATTTTAAAATTTTTTCCCTGAATTTTTTTACCTCCTCTGACCAATAAAATGATGAAACTAAAAAAGCAAGAGTTGCTGCATACAACCAATATATTACGAAGGTACTGCAAAATCCTTTAAATGCACTTAAAAAGCAACTATGAAAAAAAATACACGAAACGAACTTCTAACTGAAAGACAGCCATCGATGAAATTAGTAATTTATATGATGGGATCACAGAAAAAGATAAAGAGAAAATTAAAGCTAGTTTACAACCTTTAGCAGAAGCTGCCTCTTCAAGATCAAATAGAGACAATACAGAAGCTCAAAATGTCATAATGTGCAATGATGAAGAAATTGAATTTTGCATTTATTCAAATTCTGTTACAATGCTTTATAGTGATGGTAAAAATACCGTAAGACAGGTTGATTTTACTGTAAACGAAACCCACATTAGATTTACAAAAGAATTATGGAGTAGATATTCTAATATTGTTTTAGCTAAACACTTAGCGTTGTTTGATGATTGGCTCCTTGGTATTAGTACACCTAATAGTGATAAAACTACTCTTGCTTGCTTTGCTTAAAATATCTATCAAAAGGAAACCAGAGAATAGGGGTTTCCTTTTTTAATCTTTGATGATCGTCAATTTTCTAAAGGGGCTTTTTAACCCAAAATGAATAAAAAGTGAAAGGCAGAAACGTTGCAGAATCAGCGTCTCTACCTTTTCAATTTCATGTAATTTTACTTCAAATAGATTTGTGACAGCCCCTCGTAAAATGCTTCTATTTATTTTGTTTCCATTACTGCATAGTAGTTATTTTCATTATCTGCAAAATTAAATATTCTACCTGAAGGCATATTTACAATATCTCCGACAATAACATTTTTGTTTAAAAAATCGCTATATAATTTATCGAAATCTTTTGAGTAAAACATTAAAGAAGGTGTACCCAAATTTAATTCAGGCTGCATTTTAGCGATTAGTTCCTTATTATGAAGAATAATTTTTGTTTCAGCCTCTATATTCGGAGCAATTTCAATCCAGCTCATTCCTTGACCGTTATCTTCCTCTGAAATTACACTAAATCCTACTTTTTCTGTCCAAAACTCTCTTGCTTCATTTTGGTTATTAACATACAACATGATTTGACCAACTTTACTAATCATTGATTTTTACACTCCCTAAAAAGCTTTATTATAATTTACTTCAGTGACTGAACAAACTCATCCAATCGATCCCAAGTTTCTGTAATCCCTTGTAACATGCCCATATCCATAACTGTCTTAAGTGCCTCGGCGGACACGTATTCTGCACGGTTTATCAGCTTAGTCTTTCCATTAAAATCGATGAATTCCAATGTCATCTCGGTTGCTGGCAAGGAGTCATTCAAACTTCCTTCAGCATCTGAAAAATAATCAGTATAGCTAATTATCTCTGGCTCTATAATCTCCTTATAAATCCCTTTGCCCCATGATTCCATACCAAAAAATTGACCTTGGTTTGGATCTACACATTTCATGCAGTAGTGCCAAATGCCTCCTGGATGGAAATCAACGGTGCAAACTGGAATCTCCCATCCCTTTGGCCCCCACCAACGTTTCAGATGCTCTGGTTCTTTAAACATTTTGAATAAGAAATCGCGTGGAGCATCAAAACGCGCTCCAGTATAAGCACACATTCGTTTTCTACTCTTGATACCATTGGATTGTTTGACATTGTACTTCCTCCTTAAATCATGAAATGGTTTTATCATTTTTCTTTTTTCTGCAATTCCTTCAAATATGCATCTAGATTATCGTATCTTTCCTGCATCACACACTGGAAGGACTGTATCCATGAATCCAGCTCTTGAAATGGCTCAGGCCTGAGCTTGTAGATTCTACGGTTAGCTTCAGCCTGCACCTCCACAATCCCATTGTCGCTAAGAACCTTTAGATGCTTTGAAGTTTGGGGCTGCCTTAATTCCAGCTGGTCGGCAATTTCACCCACAGTTAGAGGACCCTGGCGCAAGAGTTCGACAATATTTATGCGATTTGTTTCAGACAAAGCGCTTAATGTCGATATATCTACGCCTGGAATTTTCCCTGACATGTCGCTCACCTCGTAATATGATAGTCGCCGGTATAATATCATCTACATTAGCACAGGTATTATCACCTGTTAAACTTAATATACCTAAAACGGAATATTCCCGCCAAGGAATATTATTAAAATTCTTTTGATTCCTATCACCCTAGCCTGTGCTCATTAATATCAGATGCTTGCCAATTGCTTCTATTGACATTAGCCTATAAGTTTCCAATTAAGCAACTAAATTTATATACATTAAAAATATAATTACTCTCTCCCCTTTCAAAACTAAAAAACCACACCAAATTAGATGTGATTTTAAAAATAATATTAACTATTAATTAAAAACGAGACATGTACAACTGCAAGAATTCCCATTGGGTAAATTATGGCTCTTGAAAATGTATTTTTAAATTCATTTCGAGGATGCTTCTCGAAAAATAAATGCAAGATTGCATGGATGATAAAGAATAAATCTAGAAACCAAAATACAATTATTTGGTATTCGCTGAAAAGTAAAGATAGGATGATTACATATAAAAAAAGGTGAAGAAAAGTGAAAACTTTATATGCTTTAGAATCCTCCATATCTTTAAGTACAATAAACAATCGCCACTCTGAGCGCCTTATGGCATCCATTTCATGCAAAAGAAATAAAGACAGGTTAAATAAAAAAAGCACAAGCAAAAAATCAGGCATGTAATACCTCCTACAACTTTATATCATCATATTACTACAAAATTATCCTCTTAAAATATAATAAATATGGCAATATAAAGTCACACTAACAAAGTCAGGCATAGCAAAAGAGCACACAAAATATTACGGCCTAGCTATCACTTGTTTAAGCGATTAAAATTAAGTATGTTATAGAAAGTGTTTTTACTTAATAGAAGTCATTTTATTACAATTAAAATCAATATTAAATTGCTCTATTTTTACTAATCACCTATTCAATTCAATTCTTCATCATAAGTACCAGATTTTGTTTTTTACTACCTAAATCGAAGAAGCAACCTTTCTGAACATCACCAGTATGACTATCTTGATTATTAGTTTTCTAACGACCCTAGAAATACATAGTTCATATTTTGTTTAGTTTTTCATTTCTCTCAATTAAGGTTTTCTTTCCTTCAGTAAACATGATTGCCTGTAACCCTTAAATTTCGTAATAAAAATTTTGCAATTTACTCTTCTCTTATAATAGATTTAGATGTAGTATATTATTACTAAATCAGATTTACTCAATATATTCAAAGTTATACCTTTTTTTTCACAATAATTTTTGAAGATAGTTGGGCCAATAGGAGGATTTATTTTTGAAAAACTTATCAATTGGAAAGAAAATGCTAACACTTATTACATCCGCTGTTATTTTTCTGCTAATTATTTCAGGAGTCGGTTTTTTCTACATAAAAGATATGGCGAATAAATCTAGCAAGATGTACAACGAGTCACTTTTGCCAATTCAATATATCGGTGAAATTCGAACTGACATTCGTGCGATGGGTTCTTTCGTTTTAGAGCTCATGATTACTACAGATGCAAATCGTAATGCTGGCCTACAAACAAACATCTCAAAGAGATCTGAAAGTATTAAAGACTCAATCGAGAAATTTGAAGCCTCTTACAATGGAAATGAAGATGAACAAAAACTGTTAGAATCTCTTAAATTAAATGTCAATGGTTATTTGAACGCTATGGCAGAAGTTATTGATTTGGCTAGTCAGAATCAAAACGTCGAAGCCTACTCTATGTTCATCACAACCTTAGCTGATTTTAGTGAGAATATGGCAAGTGATGCACGCAATCTTATGACTTTATGTTCTGAGGATGCCGATAAGCTTAATAAAGAAAATGAAAAAAATCTATTCACTACTATGATTATTACTACCATTCTCTCTGTTTTGGCCATTATTTTCTTTATTACATTGGCAATATGGATTGCACGTTTAATTGTAAATCCAGTTAAAGAATTGCAGGCTAATATGTTAAATGCTGGTGACGGTGATTTGACTGTGAAGGGTACCTATTCATCAAAAGATGAAATCGGTCAATTAACCCAATCATTTAATACAATGATAAATAATATTAATAATACAGTAACGAAAGTCACTGAAACTGCTAATCATGTCGCTGCAGCATCTGAAGAATTGAATGTTAATGCAGCAGAAACTTCAAAAGCAACAGAATTGGTTGCAAATACAATGGAAACCATCGCTCAAGGATCAGTAGAACAACTAAATAATGTTTCTAACACATTCAATACCGTCAATGAACTGTCAACAGGTGTTCAACAAGTGGCTGGAAATGCTCAAGCTGTAAGCGAACTTTCAGGGGATTCATTATCTCTCGTGATAAATGGTATAGATGCTGCAAATCAAATGAATCAACAAATGATGGACATCACAGATCGTGTAGAAGGGTTATCTGAAATTGTGGACTTGTTAGGGCAACGTTCAAATAAAATTGGTCAAATTATTGATTCAATTACAGCAATCGCTGAACAAACGAATCTTCTTGCCCTGAACGCCGCAATTGAAGCTGCACGTGCTGGTGAGCATGGGAAAGGCTTTGCTGTCGTTGCAGATGAGGTTAGAAAATTAGCAGAGCAGTCCGCTGTTTCTTCAAACCAAATTGAAGTGTTGATTTCTGAGACACAGAAAGATACGCTTAGGGCTGTTGAATCAATGAAGTTAGTAACATCAGAAGTTACAGAAGGGATTAAAACAACGGAAAATACTCGTACAACTTTCGCTTCAATTCAAAATACAATTCAAAGTGTTACGACACAGGTAGAAGAAGTGTCAGCAGCAGTCGAGGAAATGGCTGCGGGAACTCAGGAAATTGTTGGTAGTATGAATACAATTCACTCCATAACTAAATCTACTACTGTTGGAGCAGAGAGTATGTCTGCAACAACTGAAGAACAAATGGCATCAATGGAGGAAATTTCATCATCTGCTAATGCACTTGCAAACTTGGCAGAGGAGTTAAGAGACCTGGCATCTCAATTCCGAGTTTAATATAATTCATCATGGGCAACACCACTTTTAACATTTTAATTTGATTTTACATTTTTTCCAAAATAACAATATCAGTTATATAAAAAGAAGCGGCTAGATTCTGTTTTTGATCTATACCGCTTCTTCTCCATTAGCTCTCACTGTTCCTTAAAATTTAGGAGAAATTCATCATCTGTGTAGTTACTTTGTGAAGTGGTATAGTGCTAACCACTCTGAAATCGCTTCATATCAACATTTATAAAGCACATATTATATAAAATATTGTAAAATTCCCCCTTTCCTACTGCACAATTCCACTTCTGCATATGCTCCGTTTATGTTATTTGTGGTGGAACATGTCCACAGTCAATATCATAAATTATGGGTACTTGAAGCTCCATAGCTAGCTCCTTATAAACATCTTCAACTGTATATTTTTCTACTGCGGTATTTGCCTGGCTTCTGCCAAACATAATACCCGAACAATTAGTAAACCATCCAGCCAATTTCATTTGTACAAGGAATCTACGTAAATCGGTCGTTGATAATTCACAATTTTCTAGAAACCATAAAATAGGTTCATCTTTAATATAATTTTCTTTAAAGTTTTGAACCTCACCAAATCTTGTCCCAATTAAATGTCTAATAGTATCAATACATCCACCAAGTAAACAGCACGCTTTAGTGCAGATGCAGATTTTGCCTTGTCTTGAGTCCAAGCAGTATCTCCACAAATGACAGTATAACCTTTCTTCTTTAAACGATTGCATGATGTTTTCAATAGTTCATGCAGTTCAGTGGGTCTCTAGACGAAGGTGCAGTAACACCAATTGTTATATCCTTTTCTAAAAATGGATATTTAATCATATGTATCCCCTTGTTTTCGTATTAGTCTAATATAAAATATTGGATTTTAAGTAAAAAATAGTATAAATATATTTTTATAGAATCAACTTGTATTCACATTCATAGAATTTGCTAAAAATTTATATATATATTGGAGATTACTAAAGTAGCTGTAATATGTTGTTATTTTTCCTATTGAAATTTTGTATCTATATATCAACCAATAATGTAAAATATTACTTGACGTTATCATCAAAAAGACAATGGAGGTATAACATGAAGATAAAGATAGCAACACTAGATGAAATTCAACAAATTGAAATTTTATACCAAGAACTATTTTTAGAAATGTCCATCCTGCAACCTAACTATTTGAAGCCTGCAAAACAAGATGTCGAGTTTATTAAAAATACAATTAATGAAAAGGGATCAGATATCCTAATAGCCGAGATAAATACTCAGGTAGCCGGCTTTCTACTTGTTCAAGAAACAACTACTCCTCCATATTCATGTCTAGTTCAACATAAATATGCCTTTATTACTGATGTCATTGTTGGAAAATCCTATCAAAATCAAGGAATTGGTTCAGCTTTGCTATTAGAAGCAAAAAATTGGGCACAAGATCGCAATTTGGAATACTTGGAGCTCAGCGTATTAGCTGAAAATACTGGTGCTATTTCTTTATATGAAAAACATGGTTTTAAAGATATGAACCATACCATGCGTTTAGAATTTTGAATTTAGTAAGAGGAGCTGTTCGCTACAGCTCCAAAAACATACAACCAACCACTATTCAAACCACGCTTTATATAAAAGCTCAATCCCTCTATAGATAGAAGCTTCATCTAAATTTGCAAAACCAAGTAATACTTTAGCTGACTGATTTTTTTGAGGGCTGGCATAAAAAACTGAAATAGGATAGATAATTACACCTAGCTCCCGAGCCGTTTGAATGAGCTGTTTTTCTGTCATATGATTGTTTGGTTCAAGTAGGATATGCAAACCAGAACCAGAGCCATATACCTTAACATCATCGTTCATCACTTGATGAATTGCATTTAATAAGGCAAGATGTCTTCCCTTGTAAATATTTCTTGATTTATTTAGATGCCTTTCCCAATGTCCACTTTCCATAAATAATCTTAAAGTATGCTGATGCAGCCTTGACACAGTTTGAACATAGAAATTGTTCTTTTTATAAAGGCTAATTAATCTCGTTGGTAAAACCATATAGCTTAATTTGATTGATGGAATTAATGATTTAGAAAATGTCCCCATATACACTACATTTTCATAGCTATCTAATCCATGAAGAGCAGGTATAGGCTTTCCACTATATCTAAACTCACCATCATAATCATCCTCGATTATATATGCGTTATCTTCTCTGGCCCATTCTAATAATTCCAACCTTCTGGCAATAGGCATAACAATTCCTGTTGGAAATTGATGAGAGGGTGTTACATAGACAACCTTTACCTTATTTTTTCTAAGATGATGCACGCTAATGCCACTATCATCAAGGGGAATTGGCTGAATCCTTATACCGCTATCCTCAAACAAATACCGAACTCGATAATATCCGGGGTCTTCCATGCCATAGACAACATCTCTTCCAATCAAATTAACTAGGAGCCCAGTGAGATATTGTACTCCAGCTCCCACAATAATTTGGTCTGGGGAACAATTTACGCCTCTAGCTTGATAAAGATATTGAGAGATTGAATTTCTTAATTCAGCCTCCCCTTGATGATCTCCATACAAATATAGATACCCTTGTTCTTCATTTAAACTTTGTAAACTTAATTTCCTCCATATTTTATAGGGAAAATCCTTTAAATTAATATCACCATAATTAAAATCGTATTTCACTATTACATCTTCCAACTCTTGATTAGAGCTAGGTGCCAAAATTTCATTGTCAATTTGATTACTCTTTAGAAAGAACTCCTTCTCTAATTCCACAACATATATTCCATCTCTTTCTTTACTATTAACATAGCCCTCTGCTATCAGTTGCTGATAGGCAGCGTCAACAGTATTTCGACTTATATTTAGATGCTTAGCTAAACTTCGTTGAGATGGCAATTTACTATTTGGATGAATATTCCCTACTTGAATTTCATTTTTTATAAAATTGTATAGCTGAAGATAAAGTGGACCATCTTTATGTAAAATTGGCGTAATTTCAATCATTATATTGGCTCCTTTAAAAATAACATTATTGGCACTTTGATAGGTGCCAGTTAATGATTATAATTAAATCTATATTGTGAGATGTAAAATGTAAAGATTATTAAGGCATTTCGCTAGAAAATAATGAGAGGGCGATTTCTATGTTTATTCCTAAATATTACAAAGTAACTGATGTAGAGGAAATTAAAAAATTTATTCGTTTAAATGCTTTTGCCACAATAGTTTCAATAAAAAAAGGTAGACCCATTGCTACCCATTTACCATTGCTTCTCAGCAAACAAGGGGATGATTATTACCTCACAGGTCATTTAGCATATGGAAATCCTCAATGGAGAACTTTTCAAGAGACAGATGAGGTACTAGTTATGTTCCAAGGGCCTCATGCCTATATCTCTTCTTCCTGGTATGAACAAGAGAATGTTCCAACATGGAACTACCAATCAGTACATGTATATGGAAAAGCTGAAATCTTTGAAGGCAAAGAGCTCGAAAAAGATTTATCAAATTTACTTGAGAAATATGAAAAACATCGTGAGCATCCTGTATTATGGGATACACTTTCTCCTCAATTATTAGAACAAGAACTTAAAGGAATTGTAGGCGTCAAGATTAAAGTACAAGAAATACAAGCTGCATATAAATTAAGCCAGAATCGGAATAAAGAAGATTATTCAAATATTATCCATCAACTTTATGAGGAAAATGATTCGAACGCATGCGCAATAGCAGAAGAAATGAAAAGATTAGAACGTGGTCATAATTCGTAGATTCTAGTACATGTAATTGCAGTTTGCGTAAAAATTCACCATTATTGCATAAAATTATCTAGTTGACTAATGCATTGGAAATTTAATTTTGTTATAATTTTGTAAAAGGAATGATGGTATGCGTCAATTAATCCAAACTTTCAGCTCAATACCGAGCTTGTAGGGAGTGCTATTACATCCCTTGACTCTCCCTATAAGCTTGGGTTTCTCAAGGGAGCTGATAGTTTATGAAAAATCGATCAAAAGCCTATATTCGCCATCAGAGAGAGCGAGTAATTCGAAAAAAATGTTTCATTTTAAAAAATGTATTTTTACGAGAAAATTATCACATGCCAGTACGTGGTACATTAAGCAAAGGTAAAATTCACTGTTCATGTAGAATGTGTCGATACGAGCAGTTTTACTCGATTCCAAAAGCTAAACATAAAGCTAAATTAAAAGCAATGAAGCAGGAAATAGACGATTATGTCTATTTCCTGCTTTCATATTTATCAATTTCACCTTGGCGTAATTGTGTCCGAGTTTGAATTTGCCCAGGCCTGCAGATGTTTTTTTCGCGAAAGCAAAGCGGCAGTGGCATGAGGCAGGTCAGTTAGCCGTTTTCGCAGGATGCGAAGGTTTTAGGCTAACATCTTTTTATTCATTCCTTTGAAAATCCGTGACATCCGCCGGAGAATTTATCTCTTCAAATACCTTTGTGATCTTCTGTATAGCTTTGACCTCAACATTAAAATTGTTATTATTTAAAAATAGGAAAGACCAAGCACTACTAAATTGAGAGCCTGGTCTATTTGTGCGTGTTAGTTTGCTTTCGCATCCCTCGACATGAATAGATTACCATATGGCTCTATACAAAATCTGAACAAATTTCGATTCTTTTCCAGAACTTTGTAATTTATACTATTTACAATAAGCCCTCCTCTCTGCATATTCAATGCAGAAAGAACACACCTTAATTTTTTTATGATTATCATTAAAATATGTACGTAAATCCGGCACTTTACGTTTACAAAAATAGTACGTATTCTTAGAAACCTTTGGCGCCCTTTCATCTTTGCTAATTCGACAAAAGGTAGGGATTCCCTCTAAAGTTAAACATTAAACCGCAGCTTTTCGTTTAAAATTTTACCCTATAATAAATATTTAATTATTCGAATCCACCCATAAATAGATATCCACAAAATCGCACTTAAAATACAGCCATTTACAACACCTATAAAAAATCTGTTTTCCAGACAAACCACTCCTTTTACTTACAGGATTGGCTTATTCGCAGATTATTAAACAAGTAGCGACATTTGAATCACAAACTCTGATCGTTGAAATTCTAAAATGACAATAGGAGATTTCAGTTTACTTCATTTAAATCATCTCTCAATCTCATATAAATACTTCTTTCTTTAAATCCAAATGATTGCCAAAATGAATAACCTTTTGTATTCCAATACATAACTTCGATATCTATATTTACTGTTTCCACTGTATCAAGTAGTTTCATAAATGCTAATTTGCCATAGCCCTCTCCCCTACAGCTACGACAAATAAAAAATTGCTGTATATACAAGGTCTTCTTAGTAGGATTCACTAATCCATAGCCAATTACTTGATTTCCGAATAGAAATAAAAATAATTCGTATTGATAAAGTTTTTAATTCTCCCTTATAATTGTTCCATATTCATTGGATTGTCTTGTTGCTATCTTCTATTAGGTGCTTATTCAACATTGCAAGGATATCCAGAACCTCGTCTGTACCAATTCGAATCATCAATTGATCCATAAGTATCTCTAATGTCTCCGTTTAATATTCATTCGGTATTTTGTATAAAAATCCTCTCTTTCTCAAATAAAAACACAGGAGAAGAAATATTTTTATCCTCCTGTGTGTATTTTTATTCTATAAATACCTTTCTTCTTTGTTTGTAACGAGCAACTTTAACGTATTACTTAATGCTTGAATACGATTTGTAGTGTTCGTCATCATTTCCAGCATTTTGTTTTCATCCTCTACGAAATGTAGAATTTCACCAGTAGAATTTGCATTTTGCTCAGTCATTTCATTCAGTTTTTCTATTTGATACTGTATTTTATCAAACTGTGAAATGGCACTGCTCAATTCAGTCATCCCTCTAGTTAAATCCGTATTCGAAATCGCAAATGAATCTTTTAAAACATTCAAGAATTTGCTGACATCCTGTAACAGCATCTCTCCATGCTGCAACGCCTTTTCGCCAGCATCTGATCGTTGATATGCCTCTGTGGATTTTGCAAACAATGTTTTTGTCACATTCGTAATGCTTACTGTAATGGCTGCACTTTCTTCTGCTAATTTCCGTACTTCATCTGCAACGATGGCAAAGCCTTTACCATGCTCTCCTGCTCTTGCCGCTTCAATTGCTGCATTTAGTGCCAGTAGATTTGTCTGCTCTGCAATATGCTGAATTCCCTGTAACAAGCTATCTACGGTTTGCAGACTTAGCTGTAACTCATTGACAGTTTCAGCAGTAGAACCAATGGCATGACTCATAACTTCCATTTGTGCCATTGCATCCTGCATTTTCTCCCATCCTGCTAAAACCTCCACTTGAAGATCTGTAGATTTAGAGACGGTTTCCTTGGAAATAGAGAATGTTTCGTTGACAAAATGGACAGATTCCTTCATTGTTCCGTGAATCATTTGTAGGCTAGAGGATTCTTGCTGAGTGCTTGCAGAAATATCCTCAGTAGCTAAGAGAATCTGCTTACTTGAAGTCGATATTCGCTGCATTGTATGTTGGAATTGTGTGACATGCTCATCCAATGCTTGACTACTGTTTTCAACCTCCTGAAATGTTTTTTGTAGCTGCTCTAAGGATGCCTTTACTTCATTTTGCTGAATTGCCGCATGTTCAATCAATTCATTGCCCCACTTGGCAATTAAAAAAAAGGCAATGATAACGCCATTCATAATGGCTAATAGAGTAATAAAAACGATGATATCATCAAATGGCCCTAGTAAGGATTTTGAATTGACAATATACAAGATGACAAAACTGATATTTGTTAGTACACCAAAGAATACAATTAATTCCTTCTTAAAATATAGAGCAATAATGGCTACTGTACAAAGTAAAATATAATGTTTATTTAATGAAAAGCTATCGATTAAAAATAAAGTGAAAACTACACTTGATGGAATCATGCCAAAAATAAAGCCTTTGACATACGTTTTAATAGGTAAAAAATAATTACCTACTGCTAACGCAATAACAATAAGTCCAATAAATAAGAACATAATTCCCTTTGAAAAAATCATAGGTCCACAAATTAGAATAGCTAAAATTGAAATTATAGCTAAATTAACGCGATGGACCTTTCTTGTATCATAGCGAATCCTTTTCTCCATTAATTAATCCCCCTAAAAAATGAATGGACATTCAGTTTAGTTTTCTATTATTATATAGTATAACTACTACTTTTTGTAGCTAAAAAATTCCTATAAGAGAATATTTTGCACAAATTTGAATCCGAAGGGAGAAATTATATTGTCTAGAGTCCAACAGATAGCACCAAATTTTTTTTGTATCGATACACATGATTTAAATCGTGAACAGCGTACAAGCTCTTATTTGCTGATAGATGAAAAAATTGCACTAATTGAAACGTCTGCCAGCCCGTCTGTGCCATATATTTTAGAGGGGTTAGATGAATTAAATATAGCATTAGAGGATATCGACTATGTGATCGTCACGCACATCCATTTAGATCATGCTGGCGGAGCGGGGCTATTTTTACAAAGCTGTCCAAATGCCACATTCATTGTACATCCACGAGGTGTATCTCATATGATTGATCCTAGTCGGCTAATAGCAAGTGCAAAGAGTGTTTATGGGGAGGAGTTTGAGCGTCTTTTCGACCCAATTGTCCCAATCGATGCAAGTCGAATAATAGAAATTGGGCATGAGCAAGAATTAGAATTGGGGCAACACAAGCTAACTTTCTATCATACAGAGGGCCATGCAAAACATCATGTTTCCATGCTTTATTCCGCAACAAACGGTCTGTTTGTAGGCGACACAACTGGTGTCCGTTATCCTGAAATGAATGGTGAGGCGATTGATTTAATTATTCCATCAACCTCTCCTAATCAGTACAATCCTGAAACAATGGAGCAATCCATTCAGCTGTATGAAAGTCTGAATGCCAGTGAATTGTATTTCGGACATTATGGTGCATATAAAAATCCAAAGGAAGCCTATCGTCAGGTGCGCTACTGGACACCACTGTTTCTAGCTGAAGGGGAAAAAGCAAGTAAGGTATCAAGTATTTTCCAAGAACAAGTCCATTATTTAGATTCACGCTTAAAAGAGCTTTTATTTAATTATTTACAGGAAAATGGCATATCAGCAAGTCACCCAGCCTACGAAACAATTCCGTTTGATACAATTGTTTCCTCAATGGGTATTCTGGATTACCTAGAAAAAGTAAAAGCACAACAGTCCTAATTATGGCTAAAGCATCGGATCTCTCACCGATGCTTTAACTTTTCATTATAAATTTTTTAAATGCTCTAAAACTGATTGAAAATCCTGATCCTCCCCAATCTGACGAAAATGCTTAATGGGGTTCCCTATTTTCACTATACGCTCCAACACAGCAGGAATTGTAAAGAAATCCGGTGTTAGCTGTGGCTGAACCTCTTCCCAAAATAACGGTGTTGCTACTAGCCCCCGTTCATTCCCACGTGTGGAATAGGGAGCGATAATCGTCTTTCCTTCCGCATGCTGTATATAATCTAAATACAATTTTTGATGTCTATTTTTCTTTAATCGCTCTATCGTATATAAATCCGGTTTTTGCTCACATAGAAACTTACAGACAAATTCAGTAAATATTCTTACCTCATCATAGGAAAATACATTTTCAGGTAATGGAATATAAAGCTGTAAGCCTTTGCCTCCTGATGTTTTAACAAAAGATTGTAGCTTAAAATAGTCAATGATTTCCTTTAAATCAAGTGCTCCCTTAATGGCAAGTGAGAAATACTCTACTGAAGGAGGATCTAAATCAAAGACAATTTCAGTCGGATGTATTGTCTGCAATGTTTGAAATGGAATGTGTAACTCTAAAGCAAGCTGATTGCCGAGCCACAATAAAGTTTCAAGATTATTGCAAACTAGATAATTAATTTCATCCATCCAACCAGTTGATACAAAATCAGGTATTTTCTCAGGACTACTCTTCTGATAGAAGCTTTCACCAGAAGCCCCATGCGGAAAACGAATTAAAGTTAGAGGGCGATTACGCAGAAAAGGTAAGATATGTGGAGAAATCATTTGTAAATAGTGCAAATAATTTTCCTTGTTAACCCCAATCGCTGGCCACACAGGCTTATCTGGATGCGTTATACTTACTGTTTCTGGTATTGGAAACAACTGGCGAAGCATATGCTGCCATTGACAATCCTCTGGTGCAAGCTCTAAGCGAAATTTAGAGAATCTTGGTTCTCGCAGCTTGCTGCCATCAAAATCAATACAAGCGATATCAATACAAATAGAAGGCTCTAACTGCCAAATTTCATTATTTCGTTGACCATTTGCTTGAAAAAAAGATACGAGTGTCTTATGTTCCTCCTCTGTCATGCCATGCCTAAAGGTGACAACCTCTACTAATTGTTGCTGTAGATACACTGACCCATGAAAATAACCATTGCCATGATTATAATGTGTAACGATAACGGTCACAAAATGCCAATTTTTGATTTTTAGCCAATGTGAAGAACGTGTATCCTCCATCCATTTACTTGATTTTTTCTTAGCAACTATGCCCTCACCATTGTTCACTTTTATGACATGCCAAAGAGATTTATAATGCTCAGTACTAGCGATTGCTTGCAATGGATGCTGATCCTCATAGTTAATTACTATGGGAAGCTCCAAAGTCGTAAAAAGTTTAGTAAGCTGCTGTTTTCGTGTTTTTAAATAGCGATTTACTAATGCCTCGCCTTGATAGATTAGTAAATCAAACACAATAAAATGAAAAGGAAAAGAGTGAGCATGGTCAGCAATCACCTCTTCATTTTGCATCCTCCCTCTTTTTTGGACAATCGAAAATTCACTTTTATAATTATTGATTAAATAAACTAGCTCCCCATCAAATAATAATGGCAGGAAAGGTTTCACTTGATCTGAAATGTGCTGACAAAAAGCAATAATCTCAGGAAATAAATGATTTAAGTTATTGCCATTTCTGCTTGTAAGCATTGGCTGTTCGTCCCATTTTAACAGACATCTAAAACCATCAAATTTTGTTTCATAAAGCCATTCATCTCCTTCAGGTATGTCAAGTGCCTCTGTTAAAAGCATTGGTTTCAACGCAAACACCTCATTTGCTTTTTCCAACAGTTTTTGTTGATTTTCATTTAAGATACATAAAAATAATGAAAATATATCATAGTAAGAAAAACGAGGTGACATAAATGCATACAGTGTGGAAAGGTAGCATTTCATTTGGACTTGTTAATATACCAGTGAAACTACATGCTGCGACAGAAAATAAAGATATTAAATTACGCCAGCTTCATAAAGAATGTCATACGCCTATCAGCTATAAAAAGGTTTGTGAAGGCTGTAATCAAGAGGTAAAAGAAGAAGATATCGTCAAGGCCTATGAATATGCCAAAAATAAGTTTGTCGTATTAGATCAAGAAGAGTTAGAAAACTTACGCAAGGAAAACGAAGATAAGGCTGTAGAAATCATTGATTTTGTCAAATTAACGGAGATTGATCCGATTTATTTTGAACGCACGTATTTTTTATCGCCTGACACAACTGGTAGCAAGGCCTATGCGTTATTACGTCAAACATTGGAGCAATCCGGCAAGATTGGTGTAGCCAAAATTATTATTCGCTCTAAGGAGCAGTTGGCCATTGTACGTGTTTATCAGAATTCCTTAGTTATGGAAACTATCCATTATCCTGATGAGGTTAGAAGTGTAAGTGATGTACCGAATATTCCTAGTGAACAAACCGTTGTCCCAAAAGAGCTGGAGACTGCCCTAATGCTAGTAGATCAATTAACTACAGAATTTAATCCTGATAAATACACAGACGACTATCGAAATGCCTTAATGGAGCTAATAGAGGAGAAAAAAGCTACGAATACAATCTCAGCGAGCGATAAACGTCCAGTGCCTGATAATGTTACAGACCTTATGACAGCACTTCAGGCCTCACTAGATAAAACAAAGAAACCCGCACCAAGAAAACGTACAACGAGAACAAAGAAAAATGCTTAAGAACATTGTTTGAAATTTTCTCCTAAATTCCTCTCGTTATACGGGAGGAATTTTTCCACTAACCAAAACATACGTTTGTCTATATGCTATAATAAATGAAAAAATTGGGAGCATTTTAAATGATCGATATAAAAAAGCGTATGGAGCATTATCATATTACGGGACTAAGTATTGTAACAATTGACAAAGGGCATATCTTTAGGACGGAGCACTATGGTTTGATGGAGGCAGGAGCAAATCGTCCAATTACTGACCAATCGCTTTTTAATGCTTGCTCTATTAGTAAATTTTTCACAAGCATATTAGTGCTGAAATTGTTGGAGCAAGGGATTTTGAACTTAGATGAAGATGTTAATAGCAGGCTTACGTCATGGCAAATACCTGATAATGAATACACCAGTCTAAAAAAAGTAACGCTACGAAGCCTGCTTTGTCATCAGTCTGGTATAGTTGACCCTGAAGAGAGCTTTTTGCCAGTAAAAGATTCGCAGAAAATTCCAGCAATGTTTGAACTATTAAATGGAAAAACATCTTTTTACTCAACGCCAATAGAGGTTACCTCTAAGCCTGAAAGTGAATTTCACTACTCAGATACAGGCTTTTGTATCATTCAATTATTAATTGAGGATGCAACAGGCAAGCCATTTTATGAGCTGATGGATGAGCTGATATTTAAGCCATTGCACATGACAAACAGCCTATTTGCTAACAATTTAACTTCGGTGAATATGGGCAATCTTGCTTGTGGTCACCATCACAATGGCACTCCTATTTCTGGAAAATATTCAATTTATCCGTATCCTGCAGCTTGTGGCCTATGGACTTCCGCTTCTGATTTAGCCATTTTAGTACAGGAAGTATTGAATACTGTAAAAGGGCAAAGTAAAATAGGGCTCTCTACTACATACATAAAAGAACTACTTAAGCCACAGGGATGTGTAGAGTGGACAGGCCTTGGGGTATTTCTCGATGGCAAGGAGGAGATGCTTGAGTTTTCCTCACTTGGCTGGGGTGTTGGTTTTCAATGTATGCTGGTAGCTTATCCATATTTAGAAAAAGGATTAATTATTATGACGAATACAGATACAGGAATACATCAAATGAAGGGAATCATTGGAGAAATCTATCAATCCTTTATGAATTAAAAAAGAGGCATTATGCCTCTTTTTTCAGCTTATAATGCAATTGCACCATTTGACCGTAACGCTGTGTTTGAATAAGCTGGTATTCTTGATATGGATTATGTGCTTTAAACAATGGTATACCTGAGCCTAAAAGATGTGGTGTAATTGTGATAATCAATTCATCAATGAACTGTTCC
This sequence comes from Lysinibacillus sp. FW301-JW8, assembly GCF_058788755.1. Classification (NCBI taxonomy): domain Bacteria; kingdom Bacillati; phylum Bacillota; class Bacilli; order Caryophanales; family Bacillaceae; genus Lysinibacillus; species Lysinibacillus sp. FW301-JW8. The sequence continues at coordinate 11,992 of NZ_JBYTBB010000008.1, read as the reverse complement.
TTTATAAACGCATCCAGTATACCTGCTCCTCCCACCATCCAAATTTTTGAGCCATCCTGCTCCTTCAACTTTTTTGTAAAGGCAACAATATCACCCTTCACAAATTCAACATGTTGATTTTCCCCATTTTCAGTCGTTGTAAATACATAACATTTCTTTTCAGGGTACGGAAATGGCTCCATATGCTCCACAATATAATCATACGTTCTTTTGCCCATAATAATGGTATCGATGGATTGATACATATCCGAATAACCATTATCACCTTCCCCTTCTGCTTCCTCTAGCCATTTTAAATCATCATTTTCTTTTGCGATAAATCCATCTAAACTAGTTGCAATAAATAAAATAATCTCCCTTGGCATATCTCTTCAGCTCCTTTTTTTTTTGCTAAAATCATTAACAACCACTATACTAAACGTAAAACATGACAACTGTTGGCATGTTTAAAGAAAAAGGTGAAAATATGTCTAAAGCCCAACGATTATTAGATATTCTTGTGTTTGTCAGCGCCAAAAAAACTTTTACTGCACAAGAAATTGCTGATGAATTTAACATTTCCATTCGAACAGTTCACCGCTATATGCTTGATTTAAGTGATATGGGCTTACCTATTTATGCGGAACAAGGACGAAATGGCGGCTATACAGTGCTGTCGAGCAGGCTGATTCCCCCAATTTTATTTACTGAAGAAGAAGCGGTTTCGATATTCTTTGCGTTTCAAGCCTTCAATTATTATCGAGATTTACCCTTCAAGACAGAAATCCACTCCGTTTCACGCAAATTATACAGCTCTCTACAAAAGGATGCACAGCAAAAGGTGGATAAGCTTCAGTCCTATGTCGCCTTTTGGAGCCCCAAAAGATCAATTGAGACACCTTTATTAAAAGATGTTTTAGAAGCAGCCATTGACAATAAACATTTACGGTTTCAATATGCATCAAAAACAGGCACCACCATGAAATATGTTCATCCACTTGGTATCTATGCACAAGATGGACTATGGTATATGCCTGCCTTTGATTTAACAAAGGAAAAAATTCTTCTGTTTCGAGTAGACCGAATACACGCCATCATCGAATATGAAAACAATAGCAAGGAATTTTTAAATTTGCAGCAATGGTTTAACAGCACTTATGACATTAAGCACCCCATTCGACTACATGTACAATTAACCAATGAGGGTGTCCGACAATGTAAAAGTGTACCTAGCTTTGAAGATTTGGTTGTTACAAAAGAAGATGGGTCAGGCTATATTGATTCTCTAATTGACAAAGGAGAGCTTCATTTTATTAGCTCCATTTTCTATCGACTTGGTGTACATGCAAAAATTTTAGAGCCGCAAGCATTAATCGAAAACTTACGACAGCAGGCAAATGATATTTTAACCTTGTATCCACAAGCATAGAGCTGGAGATGACGAATTTGTAAGATTCACGTAACATTCATCATTACTACATTGCATGCTATTCCACTATACTTTGTATAGAGGAGGAGATCATATTGCAACCAATTGATTTGAACAAACGAATTGATACATTAGATTATTTAAGAGGCTTTGCATTATTGGGCATTATTCTTGTAAATATTCCTGGACTTCTTTGGATTGAAGCACCCAAGATGTCAATAGATATTGCGTATTATCATATACTAATGCTTTTTGTCGAAGGGAAATTTTTCACTATCTTTTCATTTCTATTTGGTGTGGGTTTCTTTATTTTTATAGACAGAGCTCATGCGAAAAATGAAAAGGCGTTTTTATTATTTATAAGAAGAATTATACTTTTATTTCTGATTGGACTTGTACACGCTTTCTTCCATCCTGGAGAGGCCTTAACGGTATACGCAATATTTGGTTTATTAGCTTTGCCATTTTATAAAGCACAAAAGGAAATCAATCTGACAATAGGTCTTATATTGCTAGCTATAACAGCTTTTTTCGGTATAAAAATCGCAATGCCATTTCCACTAATATTACTTGGGTTAACTGCTGGACAATATCGTATTTTTGAACATATTAGTGTAAAGCGAAAAAAGATTATGGTCTTTACGATAATGATGTTCTTCATTAGCATTGGTGGCTGGCTTTACCAATGGCATTATGTACCAAATGCGATTGTTGATTTCGACTCGTTATCTGAGGAATAATTTTCAGAGCATATCACAAATATTGAACAGTTTGCTTTAATAGGACTACAATTTAGCCCATTTGTTTCTGCATTTTACGTAGGGTTAATTATACTTCTACTGCAGCTTCCCTTCTTTAAAATTGTGCTTTCTCCTTTAAAAGAATATGGACGAATGGCTCTCACCAACTATTTAGGGCAAACAGCACTCATTTTATTTGTAGGCAATGCTTTTCAGCTAATTGGAAATATAAGCTACATCCAATCTTTATGGATCTGTTTAGGCATTTATATCATTCAATTATTATTTAGTAAGCTTTGGCTAAAATTCTTTCGATTTGGTCCATTTGAATGGCTATGGCGAATGGGGACTTATTGGACTGTGCCTTCCATGTTTAAAAGTGCTAGAGATATTTAATACAAAATGGCTAATACCTAATTAACTATTTTGCACACTCATATAATGATAATAAACCCAACTAACTTCCATCTTTGCTCATACCTTCAGTTAGAAACACATCCTCAATATTCTACTTTGGTCACTTCTCAAGAGTGACCTCTTTTTATTCATTTTAAGACCCTGCACAAGTCATTCAGCATATGCATAAATTGTATAGAAAACCATTTCTGTATGGAGGAAAAAATGATGAACAATAAAAAATCAACTCCCAAGAATCAACTTCCAAAATCAGAAAACCAAGCGGCTAAACTTGCCCTGATTGGTAGTGCCATTACAACTCTAGGCGACGCAATCGCAACCATTGCTGCAGGGCTAGCTTTAGATGAGGAATTAAACGAAAGTAATAACACGAATAACGACATTGAAAGATTACAAAAACAGATTGATGAACTGAATAATGAAATAAAGCAAATAAAAAAAATGATGCGCTAATACAATTTTCTCAGCCTTTCATCTATTGACCAAGAAGGTATGCTATAAATTATTAAAAGAATATACACATAAGTGAAAAAAATGCAAAAAGTCCATCTACAAAAAATTAAGTACATGGACTTTTTTATGCGTGCTCTCTTATTCGTAAACCTTTGACATAATTATATTATCACAGCCTTCTAAACAACTCTGAAGTTATGGAGCTTTGTATTGTATATATTCAAGCAACACTTTTTGTCTTTCCTTTTTCATAGAGATAGAAAATACCCAAAATAAAAAAGACTAGCTACTCATGAATATCGAGTAGCTGATCCCTTTTAGGTTGGTTACCTACTTACATATTACTAAATCATGCTCAACAAAGTCTGAACAAATAAGATTTTTTATTAAATCACTAATCCGTGATAAATCTAAAAATCCATAACTCACCACTGCTTGAATTAGAGGACGTATCAGAGGTGAATGGATATTTTGAAGTTAAATGAGAATCAACTACATAACCTTCATAAATTGAGCTTGTAATATATGACCATCCTGCAACAGTTGAATGGACTAAAACTTCATCGTACTTCATTAATTCTTTCACATTACTTCCTGAAGGACTTGCAATATTTCTAACTACAAGACCATGCGTTAATACATATTTAGTTATAGGCTTAGATTCGCTCATGAAGTTTGTTGCAGCATAACCTATCACATTCCCATACTGTACATATGACCATCCATTGCCTACAGAACCAAAATCCTTCACAACCATTTTATGCTGTAAAGTAGCAACTGTATTACTGTTTGATGATGGTGCCTCCTTTACAACCAAGCCACTTTTAGAACTAGCTACCTTAATCGTATGCTTAGGATAGTCAAGTTCAAAAAAATAAACATATCCGTCTATTATTTTCATATCACTATTAAGATAAGTTATATGAGAAAAAGGAGTACTATAATCATTACTTATCAACGATACTAAAGTTCCAGCTGTAGGATTATCTAATATTTTAGATGATCCATCAGTTTTTTCATAAACATTGGTTTTTAAACCTTTGATAGTTCTCACTTCTTTAAAGGTATTTGCCATAGCAATATCAGCCTTAAATGAAAATGCTAATAATAATGCCATGAATGTTAGTGTTACTAGTACTTTAAATTTCAAGTAGTTATCTCCTTTAAATATAATTTATCTTGATTCAACAAATTTTTACTTTGCGACAGCAACAAATATTTGCTGTGCGAAAGCAATGTGACAGCAACAAATCTTTTTGTACGGAAAGTAAGCGTCAGGTACAGAATACTTCCACTTCTATGGGGGCAAGTTTATTGCGTTTTTTTCCTATTCAGCGGATGTCACAGATTTTGAAGTGAAGCTTTTTGAGCTAGCTCAAAAAAATTCGGACGCAATTACTGAGGCGTAATCGATACCTGCTTATACAGGTCATCAAGATGAAAGTGACCAAAAAGATTAACTACATTAAATAGGAACCCCCACTAATTAAAATTTTCATCACTTTTTTTTACTCATGTCAACCCGTATAGGGCTAAATCACCTATTAGTTATTATACATTTTCTATTTAAAATTGGAATAATTTTTTAAATTTAACAAAGAAATCACTTTGGAATTGGTATATAATTATTAACATTTATAAATAAAAAATTGACTAGGCCCACAAAGTTTGTAGTACCTAGATGTCTATCTTTTATCAGATGTTCGACATTTTATCGCCACCGCTAAGATTACTGCCATATGAATGCGAGTACCACTGTTTTACATTGAATAGAATATTCTGTTACTATCTTCAACATCATCGAAATTCACTAAAATAATTCCTTTTATTTACTGTATAATATTGCTATAAAAAAGGAGGTGAAATACATATGAAATGGGAAAATCCAGATAATATTTCTGAAGCTTTAGTTGATGGTTTAGCTGCACAACTATTCAAAGCTGACTATACTATCGACATCGTCAATAAGAAGAGCGGTTCAGAAAACTTTTTTACATTTTTGCCAACATTTAAAGAAGTTCTTACAACTCCTAGGTCATCCGAATTAATTTATGGTTTAGCAGATTTTCTTCCTTATTCTTTAAAGCAAGAAGAGTTTAACAAACAAAGTCAACAGTTAGTTTCTGAAATTCTTAACTATCAATTCATTGATTCAACACACCCAAATAATTTAGGACATACTGTCAATAAAGTTCACACTATTGAGTATGATACAGATAAACAAACATACACATTTGTGGTAAGTGTGGCTGGTGTACTTGAATGTCCTAAGATAAGTTTTCCAGTACCATCTATCATTTCTCAAAAATATACTTCATTATAATACCAATGTAAGTGACGATTTATATTTTTGCACTACTAACAACACTGGAATGTCAGAATAGGAATTTTTCATCCAATGAATCAAATCAAAAAATCCTAAACACTGCTAGATCAACGTTTTGGATTTTTTGATTTTGTTAAAAGGCGATTTTAAGTAGCTATCTAAAAGCCCTATGTTTATTGTAGTTTTTTATATTTGGACAACCATCACGGAGTGGTCTTTTCTGGGTTTATTCCAATGAACCTTATTAGACGAAACAGATTTAGGGTTCACCAATTCCCATTGCAAAGATAAAATGCCATTAGTATTGATTAGAAAATATATATCAGCATTTGGACCTCTTTTTTTACAGAAAATAACAACACTTATTAATACAAATAAATATAGATATGACACCTAAAATCTTTCCAGCTTGTCTTTTATTTAAAACTATCTCCCCTTGTTAGTTCATAGCCATAATATAATACTTTTAACTTCTGCAAAGTTTATACATCGACATAAAGTGAAATTTCTCTAAATATTATTACTAATTCCATTAGGAGGAAACTCTGCTCCATACTCATTTTTCAGAGCAAAAGAAAAACACCCCGAAGGATGTTAATTACTTTTATTTACGGTTTAGTTGGTTTTCAATACCAGCACGATCAATTTGTATCCAATATTCTGCTATTTTTTCATCTTCAATTCTATATATTGCGCTTGCTATTTCAATAACTGGAAGACCTGTTGGCTGATAACCATCAACTTCCCCAACATGCGTACCAACTTGTTTCCAGCGTACATATACTTTATTCCCTTGTACCAAGAACTCTTGGATTTCTAATGAAAAATCGCCATATGCTTCTAGCATTTCTCTTACATGGTCTGCATAATCTCTCGGTGTTCTTATAACCGTTAATTCCTCTTCAGAAATAACTTGATGTGCCAATACTTGGTCTGCCATTAATTCAGTTGCGTAATCTGGATTATTCCCTGACCGTACTTCTTCAAAAAATTGCTTCACAATTTGCTCTGGTGTCATTTGAACCCTCCGCTATATTTTACTATACATTTTGGCGAGGTTAACGATATCTCGCCATACTTAATAATAATTCGAGAGGCAACAAATTGGAATCATATTCTATAAATAATACACTTAAAACCATACTAAACTCTACTCAGCTGATAGTACATGTATGACAACGCTCTTCAATAGCTCGAGATATCTACTAACCGAAAAACAGCTAAGATCTTTTTTATTTAATTGGCAGTTTGACAGTTTTCAAAGCAAGATAAAGCTCTTCTACTTGTTACACAGTAGCGCATCGAGGGGATGTAATTCAATTCTTAGCTGTAGCGTGTGACGGCGCTGCGGCTTTTTTGATACAATTTAAATATATTACATAACGAGGTGAAATCATGGAAAACGAAAAATTAGTTTGTAAGGCTTGTGGTAGTGATTCCTTTACAACTGGGCAAGTTGGCGGTACTACCAGCCAAGGTAATATAAGACCAATAGGATCGATAATTGCAGTAGGTTCGCCACTTCTTATGACTTTTTGTAAGAACTGTGGAGAAGTAGCTTCATTTAAAGTTGCAAAACCAGAATATTTTAAATAACTTCTTATAGTTTTATGAGTGAGGAATTATCGGAGATTTAAAAGACTTTAAAACATGGTGTTTTGAATTTTGAAAAAATGTACAACTCTTGAATTAAAAAGGTAACATAAATTTAAGCATTTTAGACTTATCTAAAAATACTATGCTTATAAATGGCAGTTACGTTATTAAGGTTTAATTATTTTTATTAACGGTGACAATATAGCTTTTTTGAAAAAATAATATGACCCTCATTGGAGGTATTAAAGGAAAACGAAGTTCATAGGATATTTTGTTGTTTTGTACCCCACTAAAAAGAATAAATCCGGGCAGGTGTGGGTTTCTTCAGCTTTAGTAATCAACACTTAAATTATTAAATAAAATTCAGAGGCTGAGACATAAGTATATTTTCAAAGCAAGTTTCAATATTCAATATTTCAAATCAGAAAAGCGCGAGAAATCAATTATAGAAACGTTGATTTCTCGCGCTTTTTAAGATTTTAACCTGTTATGTCCTCGTCACTTTATTTATATAAAACTGCACATAATACTTTTGAATAATATCGATTTTTTCACTTTATTTAGCAGCCCATATATCGATCTCTATTTTAATATCTGGTAAACCTAGTGCCGACACGTAGGCAATGGTCATTGAGGGATAAGATTTACCAAACATAGTATCCCATTTGTGATCGAAATAATCCCAATCTATTGCCTCTGTCGCCCAAATGTTAGCCTTCACAACATGCCTGGCATCCATTCCCTCTGTTGCTAAAATAGTTTCAATATTTTTTAATGTATTTGTGATTTGTTCAAGTATAGTATTCGGCAATTGATCATCATGTCCTACACCAATTTGTCCAGAAAATGCATACATTGTTGCATCTTTAGGAATGATTGTTACATGACTATATTTTCCAACAGGCTTTGGCACCTGTATTGGATTTTTTCGAACTAATATTGATTTCATTGATATATTCTCCTTTAGGTTACTATTTTTCTAAAAAGGGCAGACTTCTCCCTTAAACATCAATTTTAGAAAAAAACAGCAGTGGAGAACCCTATACCCATACTTAAAAAACGAATAGATCTTTTTTTCATGAGAATTCTCCTCCTCTACCTAAAGTTATTTTTACTTTACCATTTCTAGCCTAGACAATCAAATTTTGAAAACCATCCAATCTTACTGTAACGATCTAATCAACATCTACATATACACGTAATTGCTGCAATAGTGTCGAGTAGCAATTCCTTTTTAATCGCCAGTAGTCTGTCCAGTTTCATTGTGTAATTGATTGTTGTTCCAAAGAGTGAGTGTAACAAGCTTTCGCATTTTAAAAGCTCGTTGAATCGTTCGTTCTATCTCATCTAGTTCCCACTCTGTTAAATCCCGTTTTTGATCATAAAATTATTCTTGTTTCTATTCTCTTATTTTGACAAGATACTTAGGAAGTAACATTCCATATATGTAATATTAAATAAGAATAAGTTACGTAAGTTATTATAAGTTGTGTAACATTATATTAATCTATTTGTTAGTATGGAGAAGCTTATTAAGAAAAAGGAACATTAACAGGACCTTAAGTTTCTATAGAGTCTAATTGTCATTGACTTATATGATGAATTTTTCCACTTAAAAGCTAAAACAGTAACTACTATTTTGGTTAAAGCCCTGATATTAATAGTAATCTGGAATCTCCCACTAGATCGTTTATGAAAGTTCAAACAATCACGTTTACTAATATGTTTGTTTAAGTGACTGTCACCGGTTTTCAATTGATTTCAATGTGTTTACAGGTGTTATAGTCTTGTGAGGTCTATGTAATTATAAGGAGGAAAAATGGACAACATTCAATACTTATCACAATTTAATCTGCTTAATTCGCTCTCGATGGAAGATTTAATAGAAATGGAACAATTAACTTTAATAACGACTTTTCCGAAAAACACTTTTATTCAAACACCGGAAACTTTTTCTGAGGGGCTTTATTTTGTTAAAAAGGGGAGGTTGCGCCTGTACAAGGTAAATGCTCAAGGTAAGCAATTTACTTCGGATATACTCAACGAAGGTAATGTATTTGGGGAAATGGATATCATTTCATTTGGTACACGAGACAATTATATTGAAACTATAGAGGAAAGCCACATTTGTTTGATGAATAAGGAAAGATTTGAAAATTTTTTAATTCAGCGACCTCGATTTATGATGGCATTATTAAAAGTACTTAGTAATCGAATTATCAATATGAGTCAATTAACACAAAATCTAGCCCTTGGGAAACTACATGACAAAGTATTATATACGCTTACGAAGTTGTCTGATCAGTTTGGACTTACGGGTAATAATGAGTATTACAAAATTGATTTTCCTCTTTCACATCAAGAAATCGCCAATTTAGTTGGTGCTACTAGAGAAGCTGTAACTGTAGTCTTACAAGAACTTGTTGAAGAAGAAGTCATTAAAACAGGATTTAAAACAATCTATATTCATCGAAAAAAGCTTTTGGAAAGAAACATAACTTAGGCTGAAAAAAAGCTGGATCGTATCAAATAGGATGGTTTTTTCAAAATAATTTGTAAACAACATTACATCTTTCTTCAAAAAAAGGAGGTATCGTATAACTGTATACAAAATATAATACGATACGGAGATGACATAATGGAAAACACACCATTTCAAAAATTGCAAAGTGATTTAGATATAGCAGCTACACATATGGAAAAGATTCTCCCAAAGGAAGTGCTAGATGCATTCGAAAAATCGATTCAAGATCTCCGAACATCTGATTCCGGTAGGGGTTTAATAGCTGGAGCCAAGGCGCCTGACTTCACTTTAGTGAATTCTACAGGTCAAAAGATAACTTTGTCTGAAGAAATTGTGAAAGGACCTGTTGTTCTTATTTTTTACCGCGGTATATGGTGTCCGTTCTGTAATCTTGAGTTGAAAGCATACCAGCGAATGAATGATGACATTAAGGCAACTGGGGGCCAATTGATTGCAGTTAGCCCGCAAACTCCAAATCATTCTTCATCTGTACAAGATAAGAACGAATTAAATTTCCATGTTTTAAGTGATTTGCAAAATCAAACAGCAGAAAAATATAATCTGAAATTTAAATTGCCTGAGTATTTATATCATATCTACAGATCACTCGATATTTCACTCGAAACATTTAATGGTGATCATTCTTGGGAACTTCCTGTACCAGCTACTTATGTAATTGATAAAGCAGGAATCATCCGATTAGCTAGCGTTGAGGCAGACTATAAAAAACGTATGGAGCCTAGTAAAGTGTTGCATATTCTCCAGTCACTTTAAATGGGACATCAAAAATCATTTGATTATCATACAAGTGAAGGAAGAGATGTGTGGAGATGATGATTCTTTTATTGGATAAAAGCCCCCCTCTTTTCTACTGAAAAAGTAGAAAAGGTGCGCTTTTTTAAATTTCGAGCTTACTTCTTTTTTCACTCAAAATTAGGGTACAAACGTAATTTGTACCCCTAAAACGTTGATATATAAGTGTTTGTAAGACTACCTAAATATACTATGTTCATAAAGGTAATCATACGAAAGATCGACAAACAAGTACTCGTGTTCGTTAATGGCTATTGAAAACGTCCTTGTAATTTCCCCTGTTTCAATATCTCGATATAGCTCAGATATTTCTCCGCTTTGATCATTGCGCATCTTGATAATGGTTTGTAGGAAATAAGGACGCCAGCTCCAGTTTTTATTGATTGCTTTTGGCTGTAATTCCCACTTCCCATCAATACGCATGACGTTCGGCGATAGTTGGAAGCCATCCTCATTACAAATATATAGTCGAAACGAATAATGATCCAACAGCTGCGCTAAATGCTCTAAATGGGAGATGCTGTCACTAGAGGGTTTTACTCGATTGATAATCGCCTCTAGCTCTTCTCTCAGCTTTTTCAGCTCGAAATACTGTGTCTCTAGCATTTTCTTCTCAGAGGTAATAAATTGCTGACATTCCTCCTTGAAGCGCTCCTTTAATATATCCTTCTCAACAAATGCCATTGCAGGGTTTGCTAAGTAAGGTCCTTGATAATACCTTCCCCCATTTTTCCAGGCAAATTGTAACTGATAGACAGTTTCAATTCCTTCAAATAAGAGGTTTGCTCCAATTTTGTAGGCAAGCCCTCCTATTGCTGATATCATATCGGACTGAGCTGACCAAGAATCAAAGTTTAAATCTCGTGTATTGACCTTCAGAATTTGAGGGGATAATAGGGCAATGTGCTCTAGGTGACTCTCCGCACCAACTTCCTGAACTGCAATTTTCACACCATATGTTGTAAAGTAACGCAATGCATGGTGCAATTTATGAATATCGCCTAAAAAACGATGCTCAGAAACTACCAGTACAATCCGGTGGAAATCTTCTTCTCTAATATATTGCTGAATAATATTAAAATGGCTCTCTCCAAAATCTTGCATTAAAACATTGGGGTTACTTGGTATATAGATATCAAGATCTGGTGCGATTTCGTCCACTTTAACTAAAGAAGCATGTAAAATTTTATGTTCCATGTCAATGCGATACTCTTCTGGAATATCTTCATTATTCACAAAATCCTTTAGATTAATTTGTTGACCCTCAATTTGTAACTGTCCGGAAATTTCGTAGGCAATCACCGTATGCGCATCTGCACTAAATATCGGTTGAAAATACCCATGTATTTGATCTAAATTTGTTAACACTTCAATTGCATCCATTGTCGAAACCTCCATACATGAATAACCTACAAACTGTTATTCAAGAATAGCATTACATTCAAAGCTTATTTTGAAAAAGCTCTCTGACTGTATCATAATTTGTTTAAAGTAAATTCGCAACTTCACTTGCCATAAATTGTTCAAAATTAATTACTGAAAACTATTTAAAGTACCTAGCAATTACTCATAACCCAAACACACCTACACTAAAAACATCTATTGATAAAATAACAATGAAAAAATACATTTTTTTCATTCATGTTGTTGAAATACTATTATGTCAATGAAATCAAGGTGACAAATTAAAAAGTATAGCCCTTTTTCAAAACGAG